>JBDTOH010000201.1:0-9395 GCA_039933355.1 Gemmatimonadota bacterium
GACCGGGACGGGCGGTGAGAGCCGTTGCCATGAACGTTACCTGCACGAGCTGCCAGACAGTCTTCCGGGTTGATCCGGTCAAGGTCCCGCCTCTTGGGGTGAGGGCCCGATGCTCGGTGTGTTCGGGAGTTTTCTGGGTCAGGCACGAGGCTGCTAAGACCGAATCGGCCCCCCGGCCGGTCGCGGCGGCGGTGCCCGCGGCCAAGCCTCACGAGCGCCCGGTCGCCCCGTCGGCGGCACCAGCCGCTCCGTCGGCGGCCTCTCCATCTGTGCCAATCGCGTCAGCGCCCGCTCGGATGCCACCGGCTCCGGCCGAGGCTCCCGTGCGCCGACCTGCACCACCCACCGAAACCGCTGCCCGGTCTGCGGCGTCGGTGGACGCTCCCTCAGCCGCCCGCCCGGCCGCGCCGCCGCCCGCGGTTGCGCCTCCGGTCAGCCGCGAACCGCGTCCGCCGGCGCGTGCGCCTGTGCCCGGCTCCGGGCATGCAGGGCCGCCGATGGCGCCGCCAGCCGTCTCCCGGATGACGGGACCCGCTGCAACCGTCCCGCAAGGCCCAGCGACTCCGCGTCCCGCCGCTGCTCCGCCGCCCGCGCCGGCCTCTGCGGCGCCGCCTGCCTCGGCCAAAGGGCCGACCACGGAAGCTCCGAAAAAGCGCCGCGGCAACCCATTTCTGTCGCAGGATCCGCAGGCCCGCGCCCGGCGGCTTGCTCGAGCACTGATTTCGGACATCGTCGTCTATCATCCGGCCAAGCGACGCGACGCGCTCCGGGACGGGTCGCTCAAGATTCTGTTCGAGGAGGAGATTCGAATGAGCTGGGAGGAGTACGTCGACCAAGTTGGCAAAGACCTCGCCGAAGCCACGCCGTTCTTCCACGACGCGCTCAACGAGATTCTCGCGGACGGCCAGCCGGTTTTTCCCTAGGGTCGCCTATATTCCAAGCGTTCAGCGTTGGACTAGAGGGCTTAGGGCTTAGGAGTTAGGGCTTAGGGGTTGGGGCTGGGCGAGTCGCTGACCGCCACGCCGTCTGTGCCCTTACGGCTTCACGATTCCCTAGGCCCCATGCCCTAAGCTCTAAACTTTAAACCCCAAGCGACCATGTCAGAGCTCACCGACCGTCTCGCGGAACTCGAACACCGCATCCTCGAGCTGCGAGCGTTTCTTTGACTTGGGTGCCAAGTCCACCCGACTGAAAACGCTCGAAGCCGAACAGGCCGAGCCCTCGTTCTGGTCCGATCAAGATCGAGCCCGCCAACTCGTCCAAGAATTCAAGACGCTCAAGTCGTGGGTCTTGCCTGACGAGGACATCGGGCGTCGGCTCGACGACGCGCGCGGCATGGCCGAGCTGCTCGAGAGCGAGCCGGATCCCGGCATGCAGGCCGAGCTCGAGCAGGAGCTGACGACCCTCGAGCGGCAGGTCGAGTCGTTCGAGCTCAAATCAATGCTGCAGGGGCCCGACGACTTCCGCGAGGCGCTGGTCACGATCCATCCGGGCGCCGGCGGAACCGAGTCGCAGGATTGGGCCGAGATGCTGATGCGGATGTACACGCGGTGGGGCGAGCAGCACGGCCGCGAAGTGACGATTCTCGACCTCGTCCCGGGTGAAGAGGCCGGGATCAAGTCGGTTTCGCTCGAGATCAAAGGCGAGTACGCCTATGGGTTTCTCAAAGCGGAGAAGGGTGTCCACCGGCTGGTCCGGATCTCGCCGTTCGACTCCCAGTCGCGGCGGCACACCTCGTTCGCGTCGGTCTTCGTCTACCCGGAGATCGACGACACGATCGAGGTCGACCTTCGTGACGAGGACATCAAGATGGACGTGTACCGCGCGTCGGGGGCGGGGGGCCAGCACGTCAACAAGACATCCTCCGCCGTCCGCCTAACGCACATCCCGACCGGGCTGGTGGTGGCGTGCCAGCAGGAGCGCAGTCAGGGGAAGAACAAGGCGACCGCGATGAAGATGCTCCGCGCCGCGATCTATCAGAAAAAGCTGGAGGAGCTCGAGGCGGAGCGGGCCAAAGTCGAGGCGACCAAGACCGACATCTCGTGGGGAAACCAGATTCGGTCGTACGTCTTTCAGCCCTATACCATGGTGAACGATCACCGAACGGAGCTCAAGGTCGGCGATGTCCAGCGGGTCATGAACGGCGATCTCGACGAGTTCATCCGGACCTACCTCAAGCGCCACGGAGGAACCGTTCGGTGAGCGCCGAGCTCACGCGGAGCTATGTCGAAGACGCCCGGCGCCAGAACCGCGCGGCGATGGAGGCGTTGGGGGTCGTTCCGTTTGCCTATCGGTTCGATCGGACCCATCTGGCGCAGGATGCGATCGCGCTCTATGACGACTCGATGGCGGATCACGGTCCGGAGGTCGCGGTCGCCGGCCGCCTCGCGGCGATCCGGCTTCAGGGCAAGACCATTTTCGCGCATCTCGAGGACTCCTCCGGCCGGATTCAGCTCTACCTCCGCCAGGACGCGTTAGGCGACGCCTGGCCGGTCGCCAAGCTCCTCGACCTCGACGACTTCGTCGGCGTGCGCGGGGCGCTGTTCCGGACCAGGACCGGGGAGATCACGGTCAAGGTCTCGGCATTCACGGTCCTCACGAAGAGTCTCCGCCCGCTGCCCCGCGGCAAGGTCGAGAAGACCGAATCGGGCGAGACGGTCGTGCACGGCGGGCTCATCGATCCGGAGGTTCGCTACCGGCAGCGGTACGCGGACCTTTCCGTGCATCCCGACGTCCGGCGGATTTTTGTGACCCGTGCGAACGCGATTCGATATATCCGCCGTTACTTCGACGACCATGGTTTCCTCGAGGTCGAGACGCCGGTGCTGCAGCCGCTGTACGGGGGCGCGTCCGCGCGGCCGTTCACGACGCACCACAACGCGCTCGACATGCCGCTCTACCTCCGGATCGCGGACGAGCTCTACCTCAAGCGACTCATCGTCGGCGGCTTCGACAGGGTCTACGAGATCGGGCACGATTTCCGGAACGAGGGCATGGACCGGACCCACAATCCGGAATTCACCATGCTCGAGTACTACCAGGCCTACGCCGACTACACCGACATGATGGCGACCATGGAGGATCTGCTGCCCGGCCTGGTCGAAGCCTGCACCGGGAGCCCGGTGATCGAGTATCTCGGTCAGCGGATCGATTTTACCCCGCCGTGGCCCCGGATCCGGTTTGTCGACGTGGTGCTCGAGCGATCGGGCTTGAACGTCCTCTCCGCGACGGACCCGGAGATGCGCGAGCGGCTCATCAAGGCCGGTGAAGGAGCGGAGGCCGTTCAGGATCTCACGGGTGGGCGGCTGGTCGACGAAATGTTCAGGACGTTCGTGGAGCGGCGGCTGATCCAGCCCACGTTCGTGATCGATCATCCGAAGCGGATCTCGCCACTCGCCAAGGTGCACCGAACCGACCCCGGCTTGGTCGAGCGGTTCGAGTTGTTCGTAGCCACCAAGGAGTTGGCCAACGCCTTCAGCGAGCTCAACGATCCCGACGACCAGCGGGCCCGGTTCGAAGACCAGATCCGGCAGCGCGCCGCCGGCGACGACGAGACCCAGCCGTTCGACGCCGACTACGTGCGGGCGCTCGAGTACGGAATGCCTCCGACGGGCGGCCTCGGCCTCGGAATTGACCGCCTGATCATGCTCGTCACCGGTCAGCAATCGATCCGCGATGTGATTCTGTTCCCGGCGATGCGGCCCGAAGACCGCCACGATGGCTGAGGCATCGGGCATGGTCGACAACCCGGTCGAGAGCAGTCCTACTGGGCCGGTCGAGCCGCTTCCCCCGTCCGACGGCGGCCGAGTCCAGTGGATTGTTCCCTCCGGACGGTCACCGCGAGACTCGGACCTGATTCCCAACCGAATCGAACGCCAGATCGCGATCCGCTATCTCCGCGGACGGAGGAAGAGCCGGTTCGGCTCGCTCAACACTATCATTGCGGCGGCGGGGGTCATGGTCGGCGTTTCGGCGTTGATCCTGATCTTGAGCGTTATGAACGGGCTCCGCGACGACCTTCGCGAGAAGATTCTGATCGGCAATCCCCACCTCCACATTCTGACCTACGGCGCGAATCTCAAGATGGACGGCTGGAAGGTGGCGCTCGATTCGATCCGCCGCGATCCCGACGTCGTGGCCGCCGCGCCCGAGGTGCTGACCAAGTCGCTCGTGCTCAACAGCCAGAACTATCCCGCCGCGGCGGACATCATCGGGCTCTCGTCCGATACCGGGAACGCCGCGGTGACGACGCTGCCCAAGTCCCTGATCCATGGCGATCTCGACTTCCGCCCCAAAGCGGACAGCGTCGACGGTGCGATCATCCTCGGGACTCGCCTCGCAGAGCGCCTGTCGACCTACGTGGGGGATCAGCTCACGCTGATGTCGGTCGCGGATGCGAAGGTGAATCGCGCCGTCGGGCGGCCGACACCGCGGCTGTGGCGGTTTGAGGTCACCGGCATCTTCGAGACCGGGATGTACCAGTACGACGACGGGTTCGCGGTGATGCGGCTCGATGTGGCCCAGGATTTCGCGGCGTTAGGTAACGCCGTCTCGGGCATTCAGGTCCGGGTCAAAGATCCGTGGAAGGCCCGCGAGGTGGGACGGCGGCTCGAGTCGAAGCTGGGCTATCCGTTCCGCTCGTACGCCTGGCAGGACCAGAATGCGACCCTGTTCGGCGCGATGAAGCTCGAGAAGCTCGGCATGGGTCTCGTCATCTTCTTCATCATGCTGGTCGCGGCGTTCAACATCATTGGAACGCTCACGATGGTCGTGACGGAGAAGACCCGCGAGATCGGGATTCTTCTGGCGATGGGATTCACACCCAAGGGAATCCATCGGGTGTTCCTGAGCCAGGGCGCCGTGATCGGGGCGGTGGGGACCGGCCTTGGCGTGGCGATTGGATTGACGTTGGCCTACGTGCTCAACTCTTCGGGTTTGATCAGGATCGACCCCGAGATCTATTTCATCGATCACCTTCCGGTCCACGTCCAAGTCTTCGACGTCCTGGCTGTCGTCATCCTGAGTCTCACCGTTGCGATCGGAGCCACGTTGCCGCCATCTCGTAAAGCGGCCGCGCTCGAACCGGTCGAGGCGATCCGACACGAATGAGCCCGATACTCGAAGCGCACGGCGTGACGAAGCATTTCATCGGCGGCGACGGGAAGGCGCTTGACGTCCTCCGCGGCGTCGACCTCAGCGTGGAGCCGGGCGAATTCGTGGCGATCGCCGGAGCGAGCGGCTCCGGCAAGAGCACACTGCTCCATTTGCTCGGCGCGCTCGATCGGCCGACGTCAGGGGAGATTGTGCTAGGCGGGTCGCTGTTGGGCGAGCTCGACATGGCCACTTTGGCCGACATCCGCAACCGCCGAGTCGGATTCGTGTTTCAGTTTCACCATCTGCTGCCGGAGTTCAGCGCCACCGAAAATGTGGCGATGCCGCTCCTGATCGCGGGGACCGGGCCGGCCCAGGCCTATACCCGGGCCAACGAGCTGCTCGCGTCGCTCGGGCTCGGAAACCGGCTGCTGCACCTCCCGTCACAGCTTTCCGGTGGCGAGCAGCAGCGAGTTGCCATTGCCAGGGCCCTGGCGCCCAATCCGGGCGTGATTCTCGCGGACGAGCCATCAGGCAATCTCGATCCGGCAAATGCCGAGCGGCTGCATGACCTTCTGGCATCGCTCGGCGAGCAGTTTGGAACGGCCTTGGTCGTCGCGACCCACAGCCGGACGTTGGCAAACCGCGCCGACCGTGTGCTCGTACTGTCAGAAGGCGTCCTCTTACCCGAGCGGTCCATCGGAGCGGAGACAGCGGTGCCATGAAGCGGTGCAGCCAGTGCCAGGAGCGCGAAGGCGTCATCAACCTGACCGAGATCAAGAGCGGTGAGGTGAGGACCGTCTGGCTCTGTGCTAAGTGCGCCGCGGAGAAGGGGATCCAGACAGCCTCGGCGGCCAGCGAGACGCCGCTTGGAAGCTTCCTGGCCGGTTTGGGGGATCCCACGGCGATCGCCGAACCGGCGACTCCGGTCGAGGCGATCTGCCCGGGGTGCGGGTCGACGTTTCGCGCCTTCAAGGACACCGGCCGGGTCGGCTGCGCGATTTGCTACACCAGCTTTGAGGTGCTCTTCCGCGATCTTTTGCGGCGGCTCCACGGCTCAACCCAGCATACCGGGACGGCCTACCTGTCTCCGCGAGAAACTGGCCAATTGCCACGGGATCCACCCTCGCTACAGGCGCTTCGGGATCAGCTCAGGCGCGCGATCGATGCGGAGCAATTCGAGCTCGCCGCGGAGCTGCGCGACCGGCTGAAGGAGCAGGAGTGATCGACCTCAACCTGCTCCCTGACGGGGGACTGACATGGCTCGATGCGAGCGGTCCGTCCAGCCACCTGGTACTGTCGACCAGGGTAAGACTGGCCCGGAATCTGGCGGGCTACCGGTTCGGCAACCGGATCGCGGGCCGGGATCGCGAAGAGGTCCTGGACGTGGTCACCTCCGCCGCTCGGCAGACCGCTTCCCTCGGCTCGGCCATGAGCTACCGAATCGACCGGGTTGAGGCCGTGGACCGGCAACTCCTCCACGAACGACACCTCATCAGTCGCGAGCTGGCTTCGCCAGGGACCGAATCGGGCAGCCGGCCGGCCTCGGCGCTCTTGGCTCAGGGCCGGGCGGCGGTCATGGTCAACGAGGAAGATCACCTGCGGCTTCAAGCCCTCAGCTCGGGCGTGGATTTGGAGGCCACTTTCGCGGCCGTCAGGAAGGTGGACGCTGAACTGGGGCAACGACTTGCCTTCGCATTCCACCCGGAGTTCGGTTACCTTACCAGCTGTCCGACAAACGTCGGAACAGGGCTTCGGGCATCCGTTCTCATCCACTTGCCGGGCCTAGTCTTAACCAAAGAGATCAACCGGGTTCTGCAGGGTTTGACGCAGGTGGGGCTGACGTACCGAGGGCTCTATGGCGAGGGGAGCGAAGTAGTCGGCAATTTCTTCCAGTTGTCGAACCAAACGACGCTCGGGAAGTCGGAAGGGGAGCTCCTGGATCACCTGGGCAAGATCGTCCAGCGAGTCATGGGCTACGAAGAACGGGCCCGCCAGGTTCTCCTCCGCGATGCGACCAGTGTTCTCGAAGACAAAGTGTGGCGCGCGTTCGGGCTGCTTCGGTATGCGCGAAGCCTGAGCTTCGAGGAGACGATGAACCTGTTGAGCGGGGTCCGGCTCGGAGTTGGCTTGGCGCTCATTCCGAATGTCGGTCTCTACACATTGAACCGCCTCCTGGTCTTCACGCAGCCGGCGCACCTGGCCGCGGCGTCCGGTGGCGAGATGGACGACGAAACGCTGAGGGTGCGCCGAGCGACCTACGTGAGAGAACTCCTGGAAGGCGAAGTGGGGCGAAAGGGCGGGACATGAACGGCTACAATTTTACCGATCGAGTCCGCAAGGTCCTTCAGATGGCCCGCGAGGAAGCGGCCCGGCTACACCACGAATACGTGGGAACCGAGCACATCCTCCTGGGCTTGATTCGTGAGGGCGAAGGCGTCGCGGCCGCGGTACTGACCAATCTGAACGTCGACCTCGAAGATATTCAGCAGAAGATTGAAGAAACCGTCAAGAAGGGGAAAGCGGCGGCGGCGCCAGGCCCCGACTTGCCGTACACCTCGCGGGCGAAGAAGGTCCTCGAGCTTGCCATGGCCGAGGCCCGCGAGCTCAATCACTCGTATGTCGGCACCGAGCACCTGCTGCTCGGGCTCCTCCGCGAGGAGAAGGGCATCGCGGCGCAGGTTCTCACCGATGCCGGTGTGAGCCTCGAGCAGGCCCGCGCCGAGACGCTGCGTCTGTTAGGCAGCGAGATGCCGCAACAACCGGCCACGCCGTCGGCTCAGCCGACGAGCGCGAGTCCCAAGTCGGAGAAGAAGTCGAAGACGCCGGCCCTCGACCACTTCTGCCGCGACCTGACGCAGCTCGCGGCTGAGGGACAGCTCGACCCGACGATCGGCCGCCAGAAGGAGATCCAGCGGGTTATGGAGATCCTGGCCCGGCGGAAGAAGAACAACCCGGTCCTGATCGGGGAGCCCGGCGTCGGCAAGACCGCCATCGTCGAGGGCCTCGCGATCATGATCGCGACCGGCAGCTGTCCCGACGTGCTCCGCGACCACCGGGTGCTCTCACTCGACATGGCCGCCGTCATCGCCGGCACCAAATACCGGGGCCAGTTCGAGGAGCGCCTCAAGGCGGTCATGAACGAGATCGCGCAGAACAAGAACATCGTGCTGTTCATCGATGAGCTCCACACGCTGGTCGGTGCGGGTGCCGCCGAAGGCGCGATCGACGCCTCCAACATGCTCAAGCCCGCGCTGGCGCGGGGTGAGCTCCAGTGCGTGGGCGCGTCGACGCTCAACGAGTACCGGAAATACATCGAGAAGGACGGCGCACTCGAGCGGCGGTTCCAGGCCGTGATCGTCGATCCGCCGACCGTCGAGGAGACGATCGAGATCCTCAAGGGGCTCCGCAAAAAGTACGAGGACCATCACCGGGTCGTCATTCCGGATCCCTCGCTCAAAGCCGCGGCGGAGCTGTCGGAGCGTTACATCACCGACCGGTTCCTGCCGGACAAGGCCATCGACGTCATCGACGAGGCCGGGGCTCGCGCCCGCCTCGCTACTCAGGCCCCGCCGCCGGAGCTCTCGCTCCTCAAGGCCGAGCTCGAGAAGGTCAACCAGGAGAAGGAGAACGCGGTCCGCGACCAGAACTTCGAGCGGGCGGCGGCCCTCCGGGACTCCGAGCGCGACCTTCAGACCAAGATCCGCATCAAGCAGGAGGAGTGGGAACGGGATCGCCAGAGCAAGCGGCCGGTCATCGACGAAGAGGCCATCGGCTTCATCGTGTCCCGGTGGACTGGGATCCCGCTCACCCGGCTCCAGGAAGCGGAGACGACTCGGCTGCTCCGAATGGAGGACGAGATCCATCTATCGGTCATCGGCCAGAACGAGGCCATCGCCGCCGTGTCCAAGGCGATCCGGCGTTCCCGCGCGGGGTTGAAGGATCCGCGGCGGCCGATCGGGTCGTTCATCTTCTCGGGACCGACGGGCGTCGGTAAGACCGAGTTGGCTCGCTCGCTCGCCAAGTTCCTGTTTGCCGACGCGAGCGCGCTGATCCGCGTGGATATGTCCGAGTACATGGAGAAGTTCTCCGTCTCCCGGCTGATCGGCGCGCCTCCGGGCTATGTCGGCTACGAGGATTCGGGCACGCTCACCAAAGCGGTGCGGCGGAAGCCCTACTCGGTGGTCCTGCTCGACGAGATCGAAAAGGCCCATCCGGATGTGTTCAACATCCTGCTCCAAGTGCTGGACGAAGGCCATCTGACCGACAACTACGGCCGGCAGATCGACTTCAAGAACACCGTG
>JBDTOH010000202.1:0-9368 GCA_039933355.1 Gemmatimonadota bacterium
GTTGGTTGGTCCGATGAGCAGTCGGTCCGCGGACGTGCTCGCCCTCGATCCGGCGTTGGCGGATGTGCGGTCGGCCCAGGCCGGAGACGAGCGCGCTTTCGAGCGAATCTACCGGGCACATATCGGGCGGATTTTTGCCCTCGCGCTCAGGCTTGTGGGTGAGACCGCCCGCGCCGAGGAGCTCGCCCAGGACGTGTTCGTGCGGGTCTGGGAGCGCCTCGGCAGTTTTCGGGGCGAGAGCGCGATCGGGACTTGGCTTCATCGACTGGCGGTCAACGTGATCCTCACCGATCGGCGCACTGGGATGCGGTTTGCCAAACGAATCGAATTCGACGATGCGATCGAGACCCGCCCGGTGGCCGCACGGGACCATTCCCCGGTCGACGTGGTCGATCTCGAGCGGGCCATCGCAGGGCTCCCGCCGGGAGCGCGAGCGGTCTTTGTGCTTCACGATATCGAGGGCTATCAGCACAACGAGATCGCGGGACTCGTCGGGATAGCGGAGGGAACCTCGAAGGCCCATCTCTTCCGCGCTCGGCGGCTGCTCATGGGGGTGCTCGAACGATGAACTGCGACCGCTGCCGAGATCACCTCGATGCCTATCGAGACGGCACGCTCGACCTCGCTCTCAGGGCCGAGATCGAGGCTCACCTCGCGGGATGCGCGGGATGCACCCTGGAGGCGGACGCGGCGCGCGCTATCGGCAAGGCCGTAAGCGAGCTTCCGCGAACGGTCCTGCCGCGCGATGATCTCTGGCCGGCGATTCAGGGCCGTCTCAAGCCCCGAACGGCTCGCGGTACGCCGCAATGGGGTTTCCTCGCCGCCGCTGTCGCGCTCGTGGTGGCTTCCTCCGCGATCACGAAGGTCGTCATCGAGCGGCGTCACGAGAACCGGGCCGCAGCACCCGTCATCGCGTCCGAGGTGACCTACCTTCGTCTGGCCGGCAATTTGGCGGCGGCGCTCGACAGTCTTCGGCCGAAGATGGCGCCCGAAACGCAGGCGGTCGTGGAGCGGAATCTCGCGATCATCGACCGGGCCTTGCGCGAATCGCGGCAGGCGCTCGCAAAGGATCCGCATAACGATGCGCTCGAAGATCTCCTGTTGTCCGCCTACCGCCAGAAGATCGACTGGCTCAAGCGGGCCGCGTCGTATGCCAAGACCTGATCGATGACCAACCTCCGGATTGTCTCGGTTCTCGCGGTTACGACCGTGCTCGCGACGAGCCCCCGCCTCGACGCCCAGCAGCGGATCGAACGCCGCTTCGCGGTCGCGCCGACCGTGGCGGTGCGGATCTACAACCTCGTCGGAGTGACCCGGGTTACCGGCTGGGATCGCGACACGATCGCGGTCGTTGCGGACATTCCAGAGGGCGGCGGAAAGTTCTTCGGCGGGGGGCACGGGGACGTTGCCAAGGTCGGAATCGAGCGTCAGGACGAGACCTTGAAGAGCAAAGGGGCCACGTTCGAGATCCACGTCCCTCGAAGGGCTCGCGTCTGGATCAAGAGCGCTTCGGCCCGGGTCGAGGTCGGCGGCCTTGCGGGCGACCTCGAAGTATCGAGCGTCACCGGACTAGTGCGCGCGGAGATCTCCGATGCGACCGTGCGGGTCGAATCGATCGAGGGCGACGTCGAAATCCGGGGCTCAAGTCCGGTCGTGAGGGTACATACGGGTGCGGGTCCAGTGACTCTGGTCGGGCCCCAATCCGATGTCGTCGTGAGCACGGTGGGCGGCCGGGTCACGATCACCGAAGCGCAGATGATTCAAGGGGCGATCGAAACCATCTCAGGCCCGGTCGGTGTGAGCGGAATGGTTGGGGCGGGCGGCCTCCAGGTCCGAACCCACGATGCCGACGTCGACCTAGTCTTCACTCCCTCGATCGCTGCGGATCTCGATCTCCAGTCGGTGACCGGCCAAGTCGTCACGACCCTCGTGCCCAAAGGCCGTCCTGTGGCCGAGCGGGGGCTGATCAAGCGGCGGCTCGGCGCCGGCGGCCCCCGGGTTATGGTGCGCTCGCTCAACGGCCAGATCAGAGTCAGCGTGAGCCCGCGATGACTCTCGTGAGGCGGCTTCTAGTCCAGGGCGATACCGGCGGTATAAACCTGCCGTCTCCGCCGGACATCCAAAGGAGGTAATGAAGCACCTAACGCCTCATCCGATCCGGAGGTTACTATGCGGCTCTCGCTCTCTCTCGTCGCCCTCACCCTCATGGCACCCACGATTGCCGTTGCCGAGATCGACGCCGGCGCGGTGTTCGGACCGCCGTGGATCTCGATCGAGCTCCCCGGCAATCCGTGGGGCAGGAACGCGGATGCCTACCTGCTCGTGCACGCCTTCCATCATGGGACTCCGGCCGGTTTTCCGGTGACCGGCACCGCCGAAGGGATCGTAGGTGGCGAGCGGAAGTCGATCCCGCTCACGTTCCAGCGCACCGAGCAGGACGGCGTCTACGCGCTCAAGAATCAGTGGGGGACCGCGGGTGAGTGGACGTTGGTGATTACGGTGAGCCAGGGTGCCGACGATGTGGCCCAGGCGGTCGTGCAGCTCAACGCCGCGGGGAAAGTCTTCTCAGTCGATGTCCCGACCCGCGAGAGCCAGGGCCGCCAGTTTCCGCGGCGGATCACCGCCCAGGAGATCGACGGCACTCTTCGCAACCGGCCGGTGGTAGCGGCCGGACCTACCCGAAACTGATCGAACGGGGCGCACCCGGCGCGCGAGCGTTAGGTGCGCCTCCGCTTCGCCACTTCCTTCTGGGCCTCCTGATGCCCTTGCTGGGCGGCCTTGTCGAGCCACTTGAGCCCTTCTTCTTCGGACTTGGGCACTCCCTTCCCCCGGACATACATCATCCCCAACTGGTACTGGGCGACCGGGCTATCCCGGCTGGCCGCCTTCTCGAACCAGCGCGCGGCCTCCGCTTCGCTCTTGTCGACGCCGCGGCCCTGCGCGTAAATCTGGCCCATGTTGACCTGCGATAAGAGATCTCCGTCGTCGGCGCCTTTCCGGTACCAGAACGCGGCTTCTTGATCGTTCCGCTTGGTGCCGAGGCCCTGAGCGTAGCGGTCGGCTAGGAAGGGCCACGCCTCGCTGAGGCCTTGATCCGACGCGGCCCGCAGCAGCTTGGTCGCCGAGTCCTCGTTCTGCTTGACGCCGCTCCCCTTGATGAGGTGCATTGCCAGGCGATACTGAGCATAGGAGTTCCCCGACTGCGCGGCTTTCTGGTAGAGCTGGACCGCGGCCGAGTCGCTCTGTTTGACGCCCTGACCCCGCTCGTACATGCCCGCCAAGAGTCTGGCTGCGGCGATGTTGCCGGCCTGGGCTTCCTGGGTGCAGAGCTTGAGCGCTCCCGCCCAGTCCGACTTCTTGGCCGTGGTGGCGCAGGTCTCGGTCACCGGCGCCGCGGCGGCCGCCGCAATCCCGTTAGGCGGGGGTGGCGGCGACGGCTTCTTCACCGCGGTCTGGCCTTTCGGCGCCGCGACCTTGGCCTGTGCCTCGGCGGGCGGAGCCGGGGGTGGGAGCGCCGCCGCGACGGGTGGCGGGGGCACGATCGGCGGTGGCGGAGGCGGGGCCGGGATCGGAGTGACCGGTCCCGACGGCGTTACGGTCGCGGTTGCAGCAGGTGGGGTCGACGTGCTCTTTGGCGCGGATTTGGGAAGTGCGAACCAGGCGCCCACCGCCACGACGCCGACGACTGCGACAGCGCCTGCCCACCGGGAGAATTTGCGCCGTGGCCTGGCGGGGATGATGGGTGCGGGGACCGGACCCGGGACGAGCGGAACCGGCGCCGTGATCATCGGCTGGGTATCCCGAATCGCGCTCGAGACGCGATGCTCCGCGCTTGGGCGCGCGAGCGAGTCGCTCGCCGTAATTGCTTCGGCGAACTCCTCCATCGACGGATAGCGGTCCTTCGGCTCCTTGGAAAGCGCCCGTTCGACCGCATACCCGAGATGCGCGGGCACATCGGGGACGAGGTCGCGGAGCGACTTCGGCACCGCGATCATCTGCTGGAACAAGATCGCGCGGGTCGATTCGCCGTCGAATGGGAGCGAGCCGGTCAGCATCTGGTAGGCAACGACCGCAAGCGAGTACTGATCGGCCCGATTGTCGAGGTTCGACTCGCCGCTCGCCTGCTCGGGGCTCATGTAGTGCGGCGTTCCGACCAACATACCGGTGCTCGTCAGCCCTTTGGTGGGGCCGGCCGGATCGCTCGATGTGTCGATTGCCTTAGCGATGCCGAAGTCCATCAGCTGGACCCGGCGCGCCTTGCCCTCGAGCATGATGTTCTCGGGCTTGATGTCGCGATGGATCACGCCTGCTTCGTGGGCCGCTCCGAGCGCATCGGCGCACTCCAGCAGAATTCGCATGGCCTCGCGCGCCGGCCGCGGTCCCTCGCGCGCGAGCAGCGCCTTGAGGCTCTCACCTTTGATGAGCGGCATCAGGATGTAGGCGATCCCCTCCGCCTCTCCGATGTCGTAGATCGGCACGATATGAGGGTGCCGGAGCGCGGCGATGGTTTCGGCCTCGCGCTTGAATCGGGTGAGCAGCGCTTCGGAGAGGATCAGGTCGGGCCGGAGCGCCTTGAGCGCGAGCTCCCGCTTGAGCCGAAGGTCCTTGACCAGAAAGACCTCGGCGAAACCTCCCCGACCGATCACCTTGTTCAGCTCATAGCTCGCGCCAAGTGCGCGCTTCAGGCGCTCGAGGTCGGGCGAGGGCACCCGCTCGCCGGTGTTGAACGTCCGAAACTCACCGGTCTCTCGATCGATCCCCTGCGGTGTCGCCGAGCCGCACATATAGCAGAAGACGGCCTCCGCGGGGAGCGGAGTGGCGCAGGACGGGCAGGTACGGGCAGTGGTCACCAGGCAGCCATAATGAAGACCTGAATAGTCCCCTTCTCGGGGAGATTGGTCAAGCTGGGAATTCCCCCTGCTGTTTCTACTTTCCGGATGGAAACGACGTCGCCGCGCGACGAACCGGCCAGCACCGGTCGCTCCGTCTCAAAGAGGTATGATTTGCCCTGGCAATGACCGCGCCATCGAGCCGACTTTCCCAGCCGATGGACGGCTCGCCCGGTCGCGTTAGGACGGGTCATCGGTCGGTTTGTGCGACCGGGCGGCCCGCTGCTCAAGTAGCGTAAGTCAAGCAACAGGATTATCTTATGCGCCTTCCCGGAGCTGCGCCACCCGGGGAGTTGACCGTCGCATTATCACCTGTAAGCCGGGATGGATTCGACGTATGGCATCTGTCGTCGCCAGCAATATTCGCCGGGGCATGGCGATCATGTTCAACGGTGAGCCTTGCCGGGTTCTGGAGTTTCACCACCACACGCCCGGGAACTTGCGGGCAATGGTGCAGGCCAAGCTCCGGCGGCTGAAGACCGGGATTCAGTTCGAGCACCGGTTCCGGTCCACCGACTCCATCGAGGTCGCGGTCCTCGCCACCCACGATCTCGACTTCATGTATAAGGGTGGCGACACCTACCACTTCATGAACGCCGAGAACTACGATCAGCTCGAGGTATCCGAAGAGGATCTTGGCGAGGACGCCAAGTGGATGGTGGAAGGGATGCGGATCGTCGCGGAGTTCTACGAAGGACGCCCGATCGGCATCCAGCTCCCCACCACGGTGACCTATGAAGTGGTCGATACGGCGCCGGTGATGAAGACGGCGACCAAGACAGCCTCGAGCAAGCCCGCGAAGCTCAACAATGGGACCTCGGTGAATGTGCCGGAGTTCATCGCAACCGGGGAGAAGATCCGGGTCAACCCGTCCACCGGTGAATACATCGATCGAGCGAAAGAGTAGGCCGACACGTTCGAGGCGCAGTTGCAAAAACGGGGCGCTCGGGTTCGGGCGCCCCGTTCGGCTTAGGACGCCCCGGTTCGGACCCCTCTTGCGGCATTCCATCATTACTTAGATGTTCTAGGTAACACTCGAGTGGCCTGCGCCAGCTCTCGGGATCACCAACGGTGAAACCGAGCACTCCGGCCGCCCGTAGATTGTTCTCGCTTACCTAGACGATCGAGGTACGACATGGCCCGTCCCGGAGCTGATCTTCTCCAAGGCACCCTCGAAACTCTCGTTCTCAAGACCCTGACGTGGGGCCCCCGCCACGGCTACGCGATCGCCCGGTGGCTCGAGGGCACCACCGAGGATGCCCTCGTGATCGAAGAGGGCTCGCTCTATCCGGCCCTGTATCGGATGGAGCGCAAAGGATGGATCGAAGCCGAATGGGGGATGTCGGAGCTGGGTCGCCGAGCCAAGTTCTACCAGTTGACGGGAGCCGGGCGGGCCCGGCTCAAGGACGAAGTCGCCGCCTGGCGGCGATTCAGCGGCGCGGTCGGCCGAGTTCTCGAAGCGCGCGGTTGAGGGACGTATGCGAGGCTTTTTCTTGCGACCCAAGGTTGAGGACAAAGTTCGCGACGAGCTCGAGTTCCATGTTCAGATGCGCTCGCGCGAGCTGATCGCGCAGGGGATGACTCCGGAACGCGCTCGCGATGAGGCCCTCCGGCGGCTGGGTGACGCCGAGCAGCTCGGGTCGAAGCTCCGCTCCCTCGGTACGGGGCGCGAACGCCGCAATCGAGTCGGCCAGTGGCTGACGGAAGTCCGCCAGGACCTCTGGTTCGCGCTGCGGACCCTTCGCCGGATGCCGGCGGTCACCGGTGTTGTGATCGGATCGCTGGCGCTCGGAATCGGCGGCACGACGACGATGTTCACGGTCGTGAGCGGCGTGCTGTTGTCGGAGCTTCCGTTCCCTAACGCCGACCGCCTCGCGGTCATCCAGGAAATCGTGCCCACGGAAGTCCCTCGGTGGGAGCTGGCGTACCCGACGTTCGCCGATCTCCGCGAACGATCGAAGAGCTTCGACCGGCTCGAGGCCTACCTGCCGAACAGCGTCAACTTCACCGACGGCGAAGAAACGGTGCCGCTTTCGGTGGTGATGGTCACGGAGGGCTTCTTCTCCCTGCTCGGCGGTACGGCGGCTCAGGGTCGAATACTGGCCGCAGCCGATGGCGCACCAACCGCGCCGGCCGTCGTGGTGATCAGCCACCGGTTGTGGCGGAGCCGGTTCGGCAGCGATCCCAAAGTGATCGGCCGCGTGATCCAGCTCGATGACAAGCCCGTGGTGGTTGTCGGCGTCGCGGCGCCGGCCTTTCGGTTCCCGGACGAGACCGTCGATCTCTGGGTTCCCCTCGGCCCGCCGCAGCCGTGGATGCTCAACCGGGCCGTGCACGTCATGCACCCCGTCGGGCGGCTCGCGGCAGGCCGCTCTCTCGCCGCCGCCGGCCGGGAGCTCGCGCTGCTCGGTGCTGAGCTTCAGCAGGCGAACCCCGGAACCGATCCGGGCCACTCGATCGTCGCGGCGGAGCTTCGCGCGTCCATCGTCGGCAACGTCCGCCCGACGCTGTTCGTGCTCCTCGGCGCGGTCGCCTTGGTTCTGCTGATCGTCGCCGTGAATATCGGCGGGGTTCTCCTGACGAGCGCGATCAGCCGGCAGAGTGAGGTCGCGGTCCGCTCCGCGCTCGGCGCGGGCTCGGGCCGGCTGGTTCGCCAGTTCCTGACCGAGAGTGCCGTACTGGCGTTAGGCGGCGGGATCCTCGGGGTTGCGCTCGCCGTCATCGGCGTTCGCTGGCTCGTCCACGCGCTCCCGCCTGATATTCCCAGGGCCTCGGCGATCGTGGTCAACGGCCCCGTCCTCATCTTCGCCCTGGCGACGACGATGCTGACCGGGCTTCTGTTTGGCCTCGTCCCGGCCTGGCGCGGTGTGTCCACCTCGGCAGAAACACTGCTCCATTCGAGCGGGGCGCGGGTTACTGATGGGCGCCGGCAGCGGCGGCTGCGGCAGGGACTGGTCGTGGCCCAGCTGGTCGTCGCGCAGGTGCTGCTGGTGTCGGCCGCGCTGATGCTCATCAGCTTCCACCGGTTGCAACAAGTCGACCTCGGCTTCGATCCCGACCGGCTGCTCACGATGACCGTTTCACTCCCGCGAACCCGCTATTCCGTCGAGCGAACGGTCGCGTTCTACGAGCAGCTCCCCGACCGGCTCCGCCAAGTGCCGGGTGTGCTCGCGGTGAGCGCATCGAGCACGCTGCCGGTGAGCGGCGGCGAGGCTCGGGGTGATCTCAACATCGAAGGCCGGACCTTCCCGGCCGGCCGGACTCCCGCGGTCACCTTCCGGCGGGTGCTACCCAACTATTTCCGGACGCTCGGCGTCCCATTGGTCGAAGGTCGCGACTTCACCCCCGCCGACCGGGGCGCCGGCGATCTGGTCATCATGATCAACCAATCGATGGCGAAGCGATTCTGGCCGAACGGCACTGCCGTCGGGAGCAGGATCAAAGTCGGGCCGCTGGAGAACAACCCTTGGCTGACGGTGATCGGTGTCATCGGCGATGTTCGTAACATCAGCGTCGACTCGGATCCCGACCCGTCAACCTATGAGCCGCTGGCGCAGCGACCGCGGGGTACGATGAACCTTCTGATCCGAACATCCGGCGACCCCATGGCCCTCGCCAGCGCGGTCCGGCGGATCCTTCGATCGGAAGACGCGGGTCTCCCGGTCTACAACATCGGCGCGATGACGGACCGGGTGAGCGGGTCGATCGGGCCGCGGCGCTTCAACACGGTGCTGCTCACGGTGTTCGGCGCGCTCGCGGTCGTCGTCGCCGTGATCGGGATGTGGGGTCTCACCACCCATTCCATCGTCGAGCGGCGCCGGGAGTTCGGCGTGAGGCTCGCGTTAGGTGCCGCACCGCGCGCCCTCTTGTTCGACATCCTGGGGGGGACCGCGCGGCTGGCCGGGCTCGGGCTCGTCGGTGGGCTCGCCGGAGCGTGGCTGGCGACCGGCTGGCTCGATCGGCTCCTGTTCGGCACTCAGCGGACCGATGTGGGTGCCTTGCTCGCCGCGAGCGCGGTGCTGGCCGGCCTCGCACTCGTTGTCGCGCTCGTCCCGGCGCGCACTGCCACCCGCGTCGATCCGATGCGGGTCCTTCGGGAGGAGTGACGCGCATGCGAGGTCGCCCGTTCTTTCGGCCGAAGGTAAGAGACGAGGTCCGCGATGAGCTCGACTTTCATCTGGCGATGCGGGCCCGGGAGCTCGAGGCGCAGGGCCTCTCACCGGAGGCCGCTCGTCGGGAGGCGTTGCGCCGGTTTGCAACGCTGGGTACGGTCACCGCCCAATGCGAAAGCCTTGGCGTCCAGCGCGACGACGCGCGGAGACGAATCATGGTCATCGATGAGCTGAGACAGGATATTCGCTACGCCTTTCGCACGCTTCGCCGAGCGCCCGGATTCGTCATCGCGGTAGTGGTGACGCTGGCGCTCGGAATCGGCGCGACGACCGCGGTCTTCAGCGTCGTCAACGGCGTGCTGCTCCG
>JBDTOH010000203.1:0-9301 GCA_039933355.1 Gemmatimonadota bacterium
TCGATCGGGATTCCGAAGTCGAGGATATTCACGGTGTTCTGCAGGATGTTGGCGATCAGCCCGACGCTCGGCGAGCCGGAGGCCAGTACCGGCTTTCCGTCCTTGAATAGGATGTTAGGCGCGACGTACGCGGACGCGCGGTCGCCGGGCTTCGGCATGACGCGCAGGAAGTGTCCGCCCGACGCAGCGACTCCAAAACCTCCCACGAACAGCCCGTTGCTCCAAGGAAGCGCCATCACCGAGTGAAGGATTGTCGCGACGTTGCCCGGCTCGTCGACCACCGTGACGTGATTGCTGCCCGGGGGAGGTGCCGGCCGGGCCGATTCGGCCCCGTCCGCCATCTTGAGCAGGTCGAGCCGCATGCGGGCGTATTCCTTGGACAGGATCAGATCGAGCGGGACCGGATGGCTCCGCGGGTCGGTCTGCTTTGCACCGGCTGCCATCACTTCGTTGGTGATCCGCACCATGTAGTAGAGCGTCTCGGGCGAATCGGTCGGCGGGCCCCAGCGCTTGAGATCGAGAAGCTCCAGCATGTTGAGCGCCTCGATGATGTGGGTCCCACCGTTGTCGGGAGGCGGCGACGCGGCGATCTCGTATCCGCGGTAGGTGCTCCGGGCCGGCTCCTGATACCGCGCCTCATAACGATCAAAGTCCTCCTGGGTGATCACGCCGCCGGCGGCCTTCACCACCTCGCAGTATTTCCGGGCGAACTCGCCGTGGTAGAAGTACGCGTTGCCCTCGGCCGCGAGGTGTTCGAGCGTCTCGGCGGATTCCGGCTGCTTGAGCAGCTGCCCCGGTGAGAGGAGCGAGCCCTCGGGCATGTAGATCCTGCGGCCTTCGGGAGTGACGCCGATGGTATCGAGCTGCGAGAACATCTCGCCGAAGAGGAATGGATGGATCGTGAATCCGTTCCGGGCCATGTCGATCGCGGGCCGCACCAGCTCCGCTCGGCTCTTGCTGCCGTGCTTGGCCAGCGCGGCCTCGAAACCCGCCCACCATCCCGGTACTCCGGCGCCCCGCCCGGTCCTGAGGTCCGCGGCGGAGAAGCCGGGCAGGCCGGCGAGCGGTGCGGTGATGCCGCCGTTGATGTAGCTGCTCTTCTTCGTGGCCGCGTCGTAATAGAGCAGACTGAGGCACCCGGTTATGGTCGTCATGTGAGGCTCGACAACCGTCTGCATGACCGAGGCGGCCAGCGCGCCGTCGCATGCATTGCCGCCGGCCTTGAGCACGTCGATCGCCGCGCGCGTGGCAATCGGGTGCGCCGTGACGGCCATGCCTCGTTTGCCGGTCGCGCCCTGCTTGCGCCCGAACCGCGCCGGTGGCACATCACCCGCCGTACGCGATGCCGCATGGGCTTCGATGAGCCCGCTCGGGCCGAACCCGGCCAAGCCCGCACCCGCGAGGCCCGCCGCTGCCCGCGCCAGGAACTCCCGCCGCTCCGTCGTCATGCCGCCTCCGCGCAGATTTGTCACCGGCAAGCGCGCGGTCGCGCCGCCGTCACTCCCCTCGCACCTCTTCAAACACCCGCAAGAAGTTGCCGCCGAGAATCTTCTCGATATCAGTCTCGCTGTACCCGCGCTCCACGAGACCGTCGGTGATCTTGGGGAAGTCGCCCACGTTGTCCATGCCGAGCGGCGCCGGAATGATCGTGGCGTCGAGATCACTGCCGATTCCGACGTGATCCACGCCGGCCACTCGCACAACGTGATCGATGTGCTCCAGGATCCGCTCGAACGGAGGCCGCGGAGGTGGGTTCTTGAAGAAGCCGTGGCTCCGTTCCTTTGCCCGTTGATCGAGCTCCTCCGGCGGGTACGCGGTCGGCCGGTTCAGCACTTCGATGATCTCTCCACTCCGCGCCGCCATCGCGTTCCGATAGTCCTGATCGAGGAATTCGTTGTAGAAGTTGATTCCCGCGACTCCACCCTTCTTGGCGAGCGCGCGGAGCAGGTCGTCCGAGAGGTTTCGGGGATGATCCGAGATCGCCTTCGCCGAGGAGTGGGATGCGATGATGGGTGCGGTCGACAGCTCGAGGCATTGCCAGATCGCGTCGTCCGAAACATGCGACACATCGACGATCATCCGGAGCCGGTTCATCTCTCGAATCACGTCGCGCCCGAACGGGCTCAGTCCGCCGGAGCGGGCCACATCGGTCGAGCTGTCGACCCAATCGATCGACACCGTATGGGTCAGCGTCATCGAGGTCGCGCCGAGACGGGCGTACGTGCGGAGCAAGGCAAGGTTGTTCTGGATCGCGACGCCGCCCTCGATCGCCAGCATCGCGGCAAGCTTTCCCTCACCGGTGATCCGCCGCACATCCCGAGCGGTGAGCGCGAGCTCGATTCGTTCGGGATACTTCGCGAGCAAATTGTGAAAGAGGTCGATTTCCTCGAGCGCCCGCCGCGCCGCATGGTGGGGCGCGTAGACCGTGTCGATCCAGACCGCGAACACCTGGGCGTCGACCCCGCCCGCGCGCCAGCGATGGAGATCGGCCTGCGCGTCGCTCGGTATGCCGAGATCGACTCCGTCGACCAGCGCCCGGGTAAGACTGTCCATGTGCGCATCCCAGACGAGAGCGCGCTGGTGGAGGGATCGCGGGTGCGGGATAAGCGTGCGTTCCGCCATGGCTAGGACCCGAATTGGGTGCGCGGTGGGCTGTGGACGCCGAGCTGTTCGTGATGCATGGGGAGCTGCGACTCAGGCCTCGCCCGGGCGGCAGTCCCACATTTCAGGACTCATTCCCACATGTCTGGACCAGTATACCGAGCGCCCGGGTCCGCTGCAAGAGAAGCCCAGCCGACCCGGCTTACCCTACGTACCGCGCTGTAGCCATGGCGGCGGTCGCCAGCAGAAGCAGAACGGCATTGAGAATCCCGACCTTACCGAGGCGGGCTTGCAGTCGCTGGATTTCCTGGACCTGCTCGGGCGTCGGTTGGCCGGCGGCCCGCGTCGCGGCAGCCAGCGTCCCGAGCCGGCGTGCTGTCGGGGAGCTCACGAGAAAACCAAGGAAGCCGGAGACGAGCGCCAACGTCCCGCCCGTTGTAAAGGTCATGCCTGGTCCGGACCGGAACCATGCCGCCTGGAAGTGGGCCGAGTCGAGCCAAACCAAGAGGATGCCCGAGGCCAGGGTGAGCAGCGTGGCGAGGACCAGGCCAAACGGTAACTTGCGGACCCGCGTGAGATGGTCCATGAAGGGGCCGGCCGCAGGCCCCAGCGCCTGGACCGTGGGGATCAGATAGAGGGTGAGGAAGAGGACGGAGCCGACCCAGAACACGCCGACCACGATATGGATCAGGCGGAGAAAATGGAGGGCTCCGGTGCTCACGACGGGTCGCTCGGTTTCCCGGTGGGGATCGAGGCGGCCCCCGATGCCGTCATTCGCTCGACTCCTCCGGAGCGGCATCGATCGAGCTACTGAGATCGCGGCGAAGCTCAGCACTGCCGCTCAAGAGATCACGCCAGGTGAGCGCCTGTCCTTTGCGGGCGCCCTTCGCGGTGATCTTGATGCCCTCGGGGTCGATCGCAACGGTGTACGGCTTGCCGTCGATCTCGATTTCGCGCTTGAGCGACTTGTCTAGGCGGGTTGTCATTGATCCATTCTCTCGTGAGTGGTGTCACCAAACGTCGCATTGTAATGCCTGCAATCGTGGACGGGCCGGCGCAGGTATTCCGGCACGTTCTGTCGCGCGGCCCCAGGGGAGGGATGTTCTCCGGGACTCGCGGTTGCACAGACGGGCGGGCTCTCGGGGCCTGATGTATCTTTCGGACCTGTCAAACCAAGACGCGATAAGAGACGCTGTGAGCTCAGAGACACCCCATCACGATTTTATCCGTGAGATGGTCGCCCACGATGTGGCCGCGAACAAGTTCGGCCGCCCGGTCACGACCCGGTTCCCGCCCGAGCCTAACGGCTTTCCGCACATCGGGCACGCCAAATCGATCTGCCTCAACTTCGGGGTCGCCCGGGAGTTCGGAGGGAAGGTAAACCTCCGGTTCGACGACACCAACCCGTTCACCGAAGACATCAAGTACGTCGAGGCCATCAAGCGCGACATCCGGTGGCTCGGCTTCGAGTGGGATAACGAGCGCTACGCGAGCGACTACTTCGAGCAGCTGTATGACTTCGCGGTCCTTCTGGTCCGCAAGGGGAAGGCGTACGTCGACAGCGAGTCCGAGGAGGAGATCCGGGAGCACCGGGGCACGGTGACGACGCCCGGCGTGCCGAGCCGGTATCGCGACCGGACCGTGGAAGAGAACCTCGATCTCCTGGCTCGGATGAAGGCGGGTGAGTTTCCCGACGGCGCCCATGTGCTCCGGGCGAAGATCGACCTGGCCCATCCGAACATGATCATGCGGGACCCGCTCCTGCTTCGAATCCGGCACGCCACGCACTACCGGCGGGGCGACGCCTGGTGCATCTATCCGCTCTACGACTTCGCGCACGGGCTGTCCGATGCGATCGAGGGGGTCACCCACTCGCTCTGCACGCTCGAGTTCAAGGACAACCGCGACGTCTACAACTGGCTCGTCCGCGAGAGCGGGTTCGAGCGCCCGCCCGAGCAGACCGAGTTCGCCCGGTTGAACCTGGACTATACGGTGGTGAGCAAGCGGAAGCTCCTCAAGCTCGTCAACGAAGGCCACGTGACCGGGTGGGATGATCCCCGGCTCCATACGCTCGCGGGAATCCGCCGTCGCGGGGTCACGCCGGAGGCGATCCGGAACTTCTGCGACATGGTGGGTGTGGCCCGGAAAGATGCGCGGACCGAGCTCGCCGCCTTCGAGCACGCGGTCCGCGACGATCTCAACATGCGGGTGCCGCGGGTTATGGCGGTGCTGAAACCGCTCAAGGTCGTGCTGACCAATTACCCCGAGGACCAGGTCGAACAGCTCGAGGCGCCGTCCTATCCGCACGACGTCCCCAAGACCGGCTCGCGGATGGTGCCGTTCTCGCGCGAGCTCTACATCGAGCGGGACGACTTCATGGAGAGCCCGCCGAAGAAGTTCTTCCGCTTGTCGGTCGGCCGCGAAGTCCGGCTTCGGTACGCCTACTTCATCACCTGCACCGAGGTGGTGAAGGATGCCGCGGGAGAGGTTGTCGAGCTTCGCTGCACCTACGACCCGGCCACGCGGGGCGGCGACGCGCCCGACGGCCGCAAGGTGCAGGGGACGATCCATTGGGTCTCCGCGGGCCAGGCGCTCGACGCCGAGCTCCGGCTCTACGACCGCCTGTTCACGATTCCGGACCCGGAGGCCGTGGCTGAGGGAATGGATTTCACCTCGGTGCTGAACCCGGCGTCGCTGGTGGTGGTCCCGGGCGCTAAGATCGAGCCCAGCGTGGCGGCCGACCCGGTCGGGACCAGCTATCAGTTCGAGCGCACCGGGTACTTCATCTCCGACCCGGACTCCACTGCTGACGCCCTCGTCTTCAATCGGACGGTCTCGCTCCGGGACTCGTGGTCGAAGGAAAAGGCGAAGGGCGGGTGAGACCCGAGCTCGACCGGCTTCCTCAAGTGGATCCGACATGCGCAAGTCTCTGATCGTTGGGCTGGTGATCGTGGCTGTCCTGGCCGTCGGAGGCTGGTACGTCTACCGCCGGCTCATGACTGCGGTTGCGGAGCGGCCGGTTCCGGAGCACCCGTTCGCCAAGCCGTCCGGGCCGCATGCCGTCGGAACCCGCGAGTATTTCTGGACCGATTCGACCCGCGGCGAGCCGTACACCAAGAACCCCGACGACCGCCGGAAGATCGTGGTCCAGGTCTGGTACCCGGCGGCGCCGGTGCCTAACGCCGAGCCGGCGCACTATCTGCTCCGCCCGGACGAGTTCGCCGACCCGAAGGCGGCCAAGGCGGCCAAAGACGCGAGGACCAATTCGGTGCTCGACGCGCCGCTCGCCGCCTCCGACTCAGCCTACCCCGTCCTGGTCTACAATCACGGCGGCAGCTGGACCCGGTGGAGCGCGACCTTCTCCACCGAATGGCTTGCAAGCCAGGGCTACGTCGTCTTCTCCATCGAGCATTTCGGATTCAATCAGACGGTCAAATACCCCGATGGCTCCCCGTTCGCGGCGGACACGCTCGCGTTCCCGACGGAGACCGAGGACAAGAAGAAGTCCGCGCTCGTCTCATGGGCCTATCTCGACGATCCGATCTTCAAGATCTGGACGGCCGACGCCCGCTACACGCTCGATCGGATCGAAGCGCTGAACCGCGATCCGGGCCTGTTCCAGAGGCGGCTCGACCTCGATCGAATCGGACTGTTCGGGTGGTCGTTCGGCGGAGCCGTCGGGGTTCAGATGGCGGCCGACGATCCGCGGGTCAAGGCCGCGGTCGATCACGACGGCCAGCTTTTCGGGGATGTTCGCCAGCGGGGGACGAAGCGACCCGTGATGCTCATTCATCACGGCGTGGACGACGCGCTCGATTATCCCGAGAAAGATCGACCTACCGTGCACGAGATGATGGCGCTCACGGAGGCCTGGGACAGCACCGCCCGCGTCAGCTCGAGCTCCGACTGGTTCGAGGTCATCGTCGCGCGGACCACCCACGGCGATTTTTCCGACTTGGCGCTGTTCTATCCCCGCCCCAAAGATCATCTCGATCCCAGGCTGGGCCACGAGATCATCAACGCGTATACGCTGGCGTTCTTCGATCGGTACTTGCGCGGCAAAGGGCCCAATCTCCTCTCGAGCCCGCCCCGTTTTCCGGATGCGACGTTCCGGGCTTGGCCGGCCCGAAAGGACGGCGCCGCAGTGAAGGCGGTCGCCAAGCAGTGATCTCGACGCTCGAGCGCAGGGCCTGATCTCGAGCCTCAGAACCGCACGCTCCCTCTGATCCCCACGCTCCTCGGCGTGATGAGCGGCGTCACCGCTACGCGAGGAGCGTACGCGCCACCCTCCCACTGGGTCGTCCTGGTGGCAAACCCGGCGATGCCTCCCACGGAGGTGCCGAGCACACCGAACACAAACGCACCGATCGCGGCGCTTTCGCCCTGCGAAAAACACAGCGAGAACCACCCCGAGGTGGAACAGTCGTCCCCCCCGGCCGCGAGCCCAGCGGCGCCACCGCCGATCACTCCGATGAGGGCTCCGATCCCCATGCCTTTGAGGGTCGCCCGCTTCTGCCCAAACGGCCACTCCACGCTAACCCGGGCCCTGGCCACCCGAAGGGGGCTCCCGCCTGCTCGAGGGAGCAGCACCAGGGAATCCGCGGTGACCTCTTGGATGATGCCGCGCACCCGCTCGGTTAGGCGGGCGGGGTCGGCGCCGCGAGCGCGAACCTCCATTCCAGCAAGAAGGTCCGGCCTGATTGCCGTTATGGACAGGCGTTCCCATCGGGTGGTGCGCAGCAGCGACCCGACGACTGCGCCAACCGCCACGCCTGCGCCCATACCCAGTGTTGCGGCCCGCTGCGACCGCTTCTCGGTGGCCTCGGTTGGGCCGGCGGTGCCGCCCACGACCGATCCAAACGTCGCTCCGACCAGATAGCCGGCCCCGACGCCGGTCCACGTCCGCCGCTTCGTCCCATTGGTTCGCTCGAGCCCCACGATGTCGGCAAGGGGAACTCTTCGCTCGACGGTGCTGCCGACGTCCGAGATGGTCAAGTCGCTTGCCGAGACGCCCCGGAAGATCACCTTGGTCGGGTGAAGGGCGAACGATCGAGCGCGGATCCGGAGCGAGTCGCCCGAGGTGAGACTGGTGACGTCTTGAGCGAACAGCTCTCCCCATTGCCCGAGGAGAAGACTGATGACCGTGAAGACCGCGATGGAGTAGGACCGACGCACAAAGCCTCCGGGGTTGAGTCGCACCTGGAGGCTACAGGTTGGGCCTCAAGCCATCGTCAAGAGACCCCCTTCACTTGGCGGCCCGGTCGGCCGTGAACGGCTTCCCAGGGGCGACACCGCCGACGATCTTGCCCTCCGCGACGACCGGCGTCCCGGCCACGAGGACGTATTGCATCCCGACGCTGGGCTGGCGCGGTGCCCGGTACGTCGCTTTGTCCGAGACTTGCTTGGGATCGAACACCACGATGTCGGCGTCGGCGCCCTCTTGGATCCGCCCTTTCCGCTGTGCTGCCGTGGTTGACGTCTCGAGCCGCTGGGCCGGCATGAGTGACATCTTCCTGAGCGCATCCATCATCGTCAGGCTGTGCTGATCCCGAACGTAACGCGCCAGGATCCGGCTAAACGTTCCCGCTCCCCGCGGATGGCTCGGTAGCCCATCGCTCGCGACCATCGTGATCGGGTTCTTGATTGCCGCGTCCACCACCGAATCGGGATTCATGTGGATCAGGACGTATTCCGGTTTCGCCGCGGCGTGCAGCAGGTCGAACCGTGCCTTCGTGAGCCGTTCACCGGTGGCGGGAAGCTCGAGCGCGTCGTAGTCGATCCCACGGCGCTCGCGCCATCCCGGATTGAACAAGGCGGACGCGATGCTGGTCATGCCGGCGCCGTACGGATACGCCTCCGTCGTCACGTCGAGCCCGTGCGCCCGCGCGCCTTGGACCATCGCGAGACAGTCCGGCACCGATGAGAGGCAGCTGCTGTTGATGTGGACGAGATGGACCGGAGCGCCGGTGATCGCGCTCGCCGCGATCATCTCACCGACCGATTCGATGCTCGAGCCCGGCTCCGTCTTCCCGACGCCCCGCATGTGCACGAAGACGGGGAGCCGCCGCTCGGCGGCAAGCTGGAAGATCCGGATGATCTCGAGACGTGACGCGCCCGGCGTGTACTCGAGCCCGATCCCGACGCCGAGCGCTCCGGCAGCGAGCTGGGTCCGCATGAAGGCGAGCATGCTGTCGAGCTGTGCCGGCGTCGCGTGATCGTCGGTAGCCGGGCCCGACGGTGGATCGTCGATGCCCGCTTCCGGTCCCATCCCGCTCGGCTCGAGCTTGCCGCCCCACGCGACGACTCGGGCCGCTTCCTGGCTCACCGTCGCACCGTAGTTGATCAGCGTTTTCCCCCGGCGGGCCTCGAGAAACTTGGGGTAGTCTGGAACCCCGGTCTCCATCTCGAGCGCGCTCGTGACGCCGTCGAGCGCCTTGAGCTGATAGGACACGGAATCGTGCTGGTGCTGATGGAGATCAATGAACCCCGGCGCGACCACAAATCCCTTCGCGTCGATGATCCTGGTGCCGGTGAGCGGCTTGCTCGAGATCTTCGCGATCCGATCACCTCGGATCCCGACGTCGAGCACCGCATCGACGCCGGTCTCGGGATCCATAACCCGCCCACCCTTGATGACGATGTCATAGGGTCCGCCGGTGGAGCAGGCGGCGAGGAGGAAAAGGGCGGCAAGGCGGCAGGG
>JBDTOH010000204.1:0-9279 GCA_039933355.1 Gemmatimonadota bacterium
AGCGGCTATGGTATCGCCCTGAACCCGTATGTCCATATGTTCGAGGGGCGCTTCGGAGACACCAAACGGGTGCGGCACTCACTTCAACAAATCGAGCGGCAGCGCGGGCGCCGCGTGAGGTGGACCATGGGGTTCGATGAATTGCGTCAGGACGTCCGCTACGGGATTCGAGGCCTGCTCAAGCGCCCGGGCTTCACGCTTGCGGCAACCGTCTCGCTGGCGCTTGGGCTGGCCACCGTCACGATCGCCTACAGCATAGTCGATGCCTATCTGTTCCGGCCGCTGGCGGTCGCGAACCCGGACGAGCTGGTCGTGATCGGGAGCCGGATCGCGGGTCCGCCCGCGGTCACGTCCAGCGGGATCGCCTACCCGAACTATCTGGCGCTTCGAGAGCGTCGCGACTTGCTCACCGACGTCGCCGGGTACGCGATGGCCACTGCGACCTTCCGCGCGACCGAGGACGCCACGGGTGAGGTCGGCACCGTGTTCGCGGTGACCGGATCCTACTTCCCGATGCTGGGCGTCACGCCGCAGTTAGGCAGGCTCCTCGCCGAGAGCGACGACCAGCGCGGGGAGCCCACGCTCGTGCTGACCGACGCCTACTGGCGCCGCCGGCTCGGCGCCGACCCGGCCGTTCTGGGCCGGACGGCGCGCCTCAACGGCAAGCTGTTCACGATCGTCGGCGTCACGCCGCCGACGTTCAACGGGACCATGCCGATCTTCAGCCCGGGATTTGTCCCTTGGTCGTCGCTCCCGGTGCTGGAACCGGCAGCCCGGGACCGGACCGTCTTCGACACCTGGCAGATCAGCCCGATCGCGCGTAAGCCGCCCGTGATCAGCCTGAGCCAGCTCCGGGCCGGACTCGACGTGGCCTCCCGCGACCTGGAACGCCAGTTCCCGAAGCAGAATCAGGGACTCCGTATGATCGCCTATCCGGAGAGCCGCGCCCGGCCAAGCCTGTTCGCAGCCGACGCCATGCCGATGATCGCGGGGGTCATGCTGGGGTTGGCACTGCTCGTCCTCGTGGTCGCGTGTGCCAACGTCGCCAACTTGGTGCTTGTCCGGGTCAGCTCGAGACGGAACGAGCTGGGTGTGCGTCAAGCGCTCGGCGCGTCGCGGGGGCGAATGATCCAGCAGCTCCTCACGGAGTCCGTGGTCTTGGGGCTGGCCGGCCTTCTGCTCGGATGGTGGCTCGCCTGGGCCGGGATTCGGTGGCTGGCCGGGCTCAACCTCGTCCCCGACTTCGAATATCACCTGGTGATCGCTCCCGACTGGCGGGTATTCGCCTTCGCGGGGGTGGTCGCACTCGGTGCGGGAATCCTGGTCGGCGTGATCCCGGCGTTCGGCGCGACGAGAGGCGGGCTCCGGAGCATGGTCGGCGAGGGCGCCCGCGCGATCGGCGGCGGCAAACGGCATCGAAACATCCTGGTGACGGCGCAGCTTGCGGTTTCGCTCGTGGTGTTGGTGGTGGCAGGGCTCCTTGCGAGAAGTGTGCAGCAATCAGCGGGACTCGATCTCGGGTTCAAGCCGGACCGGGTGCTCAAGGCGGGCCTCGCCCCCAACCTCGCCGGGTACGACGAGGCCCGGGGTCAGCCGTTGCTCGATCGGGTGATCGTCGGGGTGCGAGCCTTACCTGGCGTGCGCCAGGTGGCTTGGGCGACGTTCGTGCCGCTTCAGGGAAGCAACGTCAAGGGGGTGGACGCGTATCTCGACCGGCCGGTGACGGATAAGCCCGACGGCGACCATACGACTCTGCTCGCAAACTGGATTTCCGGCGAGTACTTCGACGTGATGGGCATTCGTCTGAACGCGGGCCGGACCTTCACAGTCCGCGATGATTCCCTCGCGCCCCGGGTCGCCATCGTGAACGCGGCGGCGGCGAAGCTGTTCTGGCCCGACCAGGAGCCGGTCGGGCAGCGGTTCCGGACCGCGCGAGATAGTCCGCTGGTCGAGGTGGTCGGCGTGGCACCGGATGGGCGCTACCTCTTCGTCGGTGAGGCGCCGCGGCCGTTCGTCTATCTGCCCGTCACCCAGCAGAAAGAAACCGGAAGAATTCTCGTGGTCGCGACAACCGGCGAGCCGTCCGGTCTAATCGGCGCTGTCCGCGCCGTCGTGGCGAGCGTAGACCCGAACCTCGTCCCGATCCGTCTCGAGACCATGGCGACCCATGTCGGCACGAACAGTTTGGTTCTCCTCCTTCGCCTCGCGGCCATGCTCACCGCGGCGATCGGGATCCTCGCCCTGATTCAGGCGAGCCTGGGCCTGTACGGGGTGATCGCCTACTCGGTCGCGCAGCAGGCCCGCGAGATCGGCATCCGCGTGGCGTTAGGCGCCGAGCCGCGCGGGGTGCTCCGGCTCATCATTGGAGAGGGTGGGAGGCTGATCGCGATCGGGCTCGTCCTCGGCGTCCTCGCAGCCTTGGCCGCGGGCCGCCTGCTCCAAGGGCTCCTGGTCGGCGTGGGCACCACGGATCTGGTGACCTTCGGCACCGCCGCCGGCGTGCTCGGGGGCGTGGGCCTGCTCGCCACGTATGTGCCGGCCCGCCGAGCCGCGCGGCTCGATCCGGTCAAGGCGCTTCGGTCGGGCGGCTGACCGCCTACCGTTTACTTCCGGTCGAATCGGATCGTCTGCATCCGGCTCGCGCTGAAGTCGAAGCCGGTGAGTCGGCCGCTCGAATCGCGGGTGAACCGGACGAAGCCCGGACCGGAGCTGAAGGCGTCGGCGAACGCCGGCTCGAGCGGATTGTGGCCGACGGAGCGCCCGCCGAGCGTCGCCTTCCCGTCTTTCACCTCGAGTTTCCACGAGGTGTCGAGCTCCGGGCTGTAGTAGGTGCCCGCGAGCTGGTTCCAGTCGCTCGCGGTCAAGGTCACCGGGCTGACCTTCTGGAGCTTGCCCCGGCTCTCCTTCGCGATCCACATCTCCATCTCGTCACCGGTGAATGCGATCGCGACGGGAAAGCCGTCCGCCTCGAAGCGATTCTCGCCCGCGGGCTTGAGCGGGATTTTTGCCCCCGAGAAGCCGAGCTCGAGCTTGCCGTCTTTCTGATCGATGTGCACGACGCTTTGCTCGGCTTCGCTGAAGTAGACCCCCGCGAACCGGGTGACATCACCGCTCGACGCGCCGTTGGTGGTCTTGGGCGAGCCCGACGCCGCGACCACCTTCCGCTCGGCCGCCTTGAACACGTTGCCGAGGACGACGTCCGCTACGCCCTCAGCCAGCTTCGTCGTATTGGCGTCGCTCCGGTTGCAGAGCGTCGCAACCGACACGTGCTGCTCCGGGAACCGCATCAGCATGGCGCGATAGCCGGCCCACGCGCCCCCATGATGAATCCGCCGAACCCCTCGATAGGTGTCCACGAAGAGGCCGCGGGCGTAGCTCAAGCTATCGCCGGTGGAGAGCGTCCCGCGCTGGTAGAGCTTATCGATCAGCGGCCGTCCGCCCACTTTGCCGGTGTAGAAGTTCTCGTCCCACTTGGCCATCTCGATCACGTTGGTGTTGATCGCGCCGTCGCCGAGCTGGTCCCAGTTCGACATATCGATCTGATAGCCGCCGCTCTCAGCCGGATCGTACGCGGTGGCGCGGGCTTTGAGGATTACGGTGTGATCGTTCCGGAAATTGGTCTTGGTCATGCCTAACGGAACGAACAGCCGCTCCTTGGCGAACTCGGCGAGATTCTTCCCGGTCACCCGCTTGACGATGACCGAGAGCAGGAAGAAGCCGGTGTTGCTGTAGTCCCACTTGGAGCCGGGCCCGAAGTTGGTCGCCTTCTGGAGCGCAATCAGCCGGAGCGCGTCGTCGTCGTCGGTCGCGTCTTCGTACTTGAAGCCCGCGAGGAAGAGGAGCCCGTTGTAGTCGCGGAGCCCGCTCGTGTGGCGGAGCATGTGGTCGATCGTGATCGTGGTTCCGTAGTCGGGAAGCTCGGGGATGTACTTCCGGACGTCGTCGGAGAGGGCGATCCGGCCGTCGTTCGCGAGCAGCACGATGCTGGCGGCCGCGAACTGCTTGGAGGTCGACCCGATGTCGAAGAGAGTCGCCGGCGTGATCGGGATGTCGAACGTGAGGTCCGCCATCCCGTACCCCTTTTGGTAGGCGATGGCGCCGTCGTGGTAGATCCCGAGGGCGCACCCGGGCGTGGTGCGGGTGTAGGCCTTGAAGACGGCGTCGATCCGGCTCGGATCGAGCTGAATCGGCGTGGGACCCCTAAAGACGGGAACAGCGGCGAAGGACCCCAGGACACAGGTTCCGAGGGCAAGGCGGGTCAGGCTGATCATGAAATCACAGCGATGCGAAAGGGTTCAAGTTGCGTTGGCGCGGGCCGGGCTCTCAGGATAAGCTTACCGAGTCGCCCTTTTCTTACCAACCCGTGAGACCCCAATGCTCGGTTTTAGAGATCTTGTCGCTCTTGGCGCCGCCCTCGCAGCTCTCGGCTCTCCCGCCGCCGCCCAGCACCGGGCTGCCGCTACGGACACGGCCACGCTCATGGCCCACGTCCGGCGCCTCCACCGGGAAGTCCCGCTGATCGACACCCACAACGATCTGCCGGAGATGATCCACGGCGAGGCGCACGGCAACCTGAGCAAGATGGACCCGGACAAGACGCTCAGCATCGACACCGACATCCCACGGCTCAAGAAGGGTCTGGTGGGCGGCCAATTCTTCGCCGCGTACGTCCCGTCGTCGTTCATCGAAAAAGGCGGCGCCAAGTTCGCCCTCGAAGAGATCGACATCATTCACCGGTTCACCGACCGCTCGCCGTCGCTCGAGTTCGCCCGGACGGCGGACGACATCGTCCGGATCCATGCGAAAGGGAAGATCGCCTCGCTGATCGGGATCGAAGGCGGCCAGGCGATCGAGAACTCGCTCGGCGCGCTCCGGACCTTCTACGACCTCGGCGTGCGGTACATGACGCTCACCCACAGCAGCACCACGCCGTGGGCCGACGCCGCGACCGACGCGCCGCAGCACGGAGGCCTGACCCGCTTCGGCGAGGAGGTCGTCCACGAGATGAACCGGCTCGGCATGATGGTCGACATCTCCCACGTCTCCGACGGGACGATGGACGACGTGCTCCGGATCACCGAGGCGCCGGTGATCTTCAGCCACTCGTCCGCTCGCGCGCTCGCCGATCACCGGCGGAACGTCCCGGACAGCATTTTGGTCCGGCTCGCGAAGAACCGCGGCGTCGTGATGGTGAACATCTATCCGGGATTCATCAACGCGACGGCGGCGAAGCAAGCCGCGAACGTGCTCGACAAGGAGCGCGAGTTCAAGGCGATGTATCCTAACGATCCGGACAAGTCGGCCAAGATGTTCACCGACTTCCTCAACAACTTCAAGACCGAGTCCGGCACCCTCGAAGAGGTCGCCGACCACATCGATTACATCCGGAAGGTCGCCGGCATCGACTACGTGGGGATCGGCGCCGACTTCGGTTCCCTCACCCAGCATCCGACAGGCCTCGACGACGTGTCCCGCTACCCCTACCTCACCGCCGAGCTGATCCGCCGGGGCTACACCGACCTCGAGGTCAAGAAAGTGCCTGGTCTCAACATCCTCCGGGTGATGCGGGATGTGGAGCAGGCCGCCAAGCGAATCCAGAAGACCCGGCAGCCCTCGAGCGCGACGATGGAGGAGCTGGACGGCGCCAAGCCGTAGCCTGGGAGACGGCGGTGCGCGGCCTCGGGCTGAGCCTGCTTCGGGGGGTCGTGGTGGTGGCAGGCGTGGTAACGCTCACGTTTCTCCTCCTCCACGTCGCCCCCGGCGACCCGATCCGCTACTACCTCGGACCCACCGCCTCCGCGGAGCAGATCGCCGGAGTCAAGGAAGCGTTAGGTCTCGGCCGGTCGCTCTCGGTCCAATACGTGGACTGGCTGGGCCGGGCTCTCCGGGGCGATTTTGGCACCAGCATCACCACGGGCCGGCCCGCGTTCCGGATGCTGATGGAGGCGTGGCCTGCGACGCTCCTCCTGGTCGGCCTGTCGACGGTCCTCGGCCATCTAATCGGCCTCGCGATTGGAACCTGGCAGGCGCTCACCCGGCGAACCGTCGTGGACGCGGGTCTCACCATCGGTACGGTCGCCCTCTACGCCATGCCGAGCTATTGGCTCGGTCTCGTGCTGACGCTGGTCTTCTCGTTTCAGCTCCGGTGGCTTCCGGCCTTTGGCGCCCGCGGCCTCGACGCCGATTTCTTGAGCCCCTCGATGCAGTGGGTCGATCGGCTTTCGCACCTCGCGCTGCCGCTGCTCACGCTCACACTCATCGGCATTGGAGCGGTCGCGCGTTATGCACGGGGAAGTCTCCGCGACCTCCGCTCGGCCCCGTTCCTGGTGGTCGCCCGATCAAAGGGGCTCGGCCCCGTTCGGGTGACGGTGCGCCATCATCTCCGAAACGGCCTCACACCCGTGCTCACGATGCTCGGGCTTTCGTTGCCCGCGCTGTTTTCGGGGGCGGTGTTCGTCGAGGCGATCTTCGCATGGCCCGGAGTCGGGCTTGTGCTGGTCCAGGCGGTCAAGGCTCGAGACTATCCGGTGGTGATGGCGGCGACGACGATCAGCGCGATGCTGGTCGTCATCGCGAACCTCTTCACGGAATGGATGCTCCGGCGGATCGATCCCCGAATCGGAGCGAGCCGTGCGTAGGGCGCTGCTCTTCGTGGCGGTGGCGTTGTTCATCGCGCTCGTCGGCCTCGCGCTGGCGCGGCCATGGATCGCGCCGGCGGACGTGCCCGCGATCGACATCGTCTCGACCCGGTTCCTGCCGCCGCTCACGATCGACGGCTACGGCGTAGTCCACATCTTCGGCACCGACCGCCTCGGCCGGGACGTTTGGGGACGGTTGCTCGACGGTGCCCGGGTGTCGCTCGTCGTGGGAGCGTTGGCCACGATCGTCGCGGTGACGATCGGAACGCTGGTCGGGGCCGTAGCGGGGATCGCGACCGGCCCCGTGTCAGCCGCGTTGCTCGCACTCACCGATTTCGTTCTCGCCCTGCCCCGCGTCGTCCTGCTTCTCCTCCTTGCCGCGCTGTGGCAGCCGAGCGCGACGCTGGTGATCGTGGTCCTGGGCCTCACGGGATGGATGCCGATTGCCCGGCTGGTGTACACTGAGACCATCGCGCAGCTGGGCCGGCCGTATACTGAAGCGGCCCGCGCGTTAGGCGGGCGCCGCCGGTGGATCCTCCGGCGGCACGTCATCCCCCACGCGCTGACCCCGGTCGTGGCGGCATCCGCGCTCGGATTCGGGAATGCCGTGACGCTCGAAGCCGGGCTCTCGTTTCTGGGGTTGGGCGTTCAGCCGCCGGCCGCGTCGTGGGGAACGCTCATCGCCTCGGGCCGAGACACCGTCGTGAACGCGCCCTGGGTGGGAGTGGTGCCGGGGGTCGCGCTCGCGCTCGTGGTGACGCTGTCGGTTCTCTTGGGTGACGCGCTGACGGACCGTAAGGTCGCGTAAGCCTCAGGCGCGGCCGCTAGACCGGGCCGCCATTCTTGTAGCCGGGGTCGGCCAGTCGCTTGAGCTTGGCCGAGGTCTGGTTGAGCAACTGGTCGAACTCCAGCACCGATTCGGGCGGCACTCCCGCTTCAGCTCCGTTTCTGAGCGGCTCGAGCTGTCGGATCGAGTCCCTGACGATGTCGAGCACCGCTTTCATCGTGGCTTCAACGATCCGCCGCCGCTCCGCCTCGAGCTGGGCTGCGCGAACCTCTCGCCGGTCCGCCACGATGCGATCGATCGCGAGAGCGAGGATCACGAGGCCGAACCCCGAGATCAAGTCGTCAACCTCGTCGTGCTCGATCCCGGACAGGAACCTCAGATTCCAGGGCAGAATGTCGAGCGTGCCGAGCGATGCGATCACAACGAGGGCCACGGCGACGAGAACCGCGACCGTTGTTACGGGATAGCGTCGGAGCATCGGCCGGATCTCTCCTTTCCACAGGACCTGTCGCCCGCTCGTGTGGCCGGACGCGAAAGCAGTGGAGCGAAATCGACTGCATGGATTGGTCCAACCGGACCGGCACGCCGGAAGGTCGCTATCGCCCGCGAGGGGACCGGAGGGTTACTCTGATCGATACGAGGGCGTGCGGCCGCGCCTCGAACTGAACGGTGTGTCTTCCTTCCACGAGCGGCATCGCTTCGAGCTCCGTTTCGTCGGCGCGCACTCGGGTCACTTTGGCCACGCGCTGGACGAATTGCCACGTCCCCTTTGTCGCGGCCGCTCTCGCGTTATAGGCTCGGAGAATGAGACCGTTGCCGTCCTCGGCCGGCTTGACCACCGACGCCACTAACCCGTCCCCGCAGAGCGTAATGCCGACCGGCTCGGACCGGATCGGCCCCGTGGTCCCGAGCCACCAGCTCGAGCAGCCAAGGGCGAAGTCTTCCCACAGGTGGTCGATCCGATCGGGCCGAGCGTGGACCAGGCCGGTCACCGGAGCAAGCGCGAGCGTGATCACGTGATGGCCCGGCTCCTGCGCATCGGGCACCGGCATCGGCCAGGCGGCGTGCCCGGGGCGGGCGGAGAGATCGTTGCGGGACAGCTCGCCGACCGCGCGGAGCAGCGTTAGGTGGAGATCTCCGCCGCGCCCGTGGTCGTACTCGAAGAATCCCGGAGCGAGGACTGCAAGGCCGCGACGCTCGTCCGCTACCGCGACGAACCGATGGGCAGGCGCAGTGGTCACCGGCCGCTCGGCCGAAGAGGAGGCGGCGCGGGACTGGACCGGCTCGCGCGCGATCGATCCGAAGGGAGCGCCCGCGAGCGCCAATCCGCTCGCTCCCGTCGGAACGTGCAGCCGAAGCCGGTGATCGGTGGCATAATTCCAGAGATCGATCCGGAGATGGGTCAGCGGTGAATCGGCGTGGAGCACCACCGACTTCCTCCACCGGACCTGGCCGTGCATCGGAATCGCGAGCGCCCCGCGCGCCTCGGCCGCGACGACCAGAGGACCGTGCGCCGTAACCCGCCACCCGCCGGCCTGCTCCACGCCGGCCTCTCGCTGATCGCTCTCGACCGTGTAGGTATCGCCTCGATCGATCTCGGCGTGAAAGCCGCCGAGGCGTTCGTACCGAATCGCGGTGGTGAGATCGGTGACGCTGAAGCGGCCATCCGGGTGGAGGTCGACAGTCATCTGGTCGTTCCCGAGTCGCTCCATGGTGGCCGTCATCCCGCGCGCGGCGGCCGAGGACGGCTCGTCGCGAACAGTGAACTGCATGAGACCGCATCCCCCAACCTCCGGAGCCTCGAAGGCCACATAGACCCGGTCGACCACATCCTGATCGGGATAGTGATAGCGG
>JBDTOH010000205.1:0-9259 GCA_039933355.1 Gemmatimonadota bacterium
AAAACATGCCTGTAAAAAAATAGCGCATCATTCTCATGCGGTGATGGGTCCGCTACTTGCACTCCACAACACTCGGAATGCGCTCGAGTCCAGGCGCTCAGGTGGCAAGAGTTCAGATTCAAACTGTGAAGGATTTGCATCCATATGACCCGAGTTCTCCTAGCTCCAATGTTCCGGACTCGCACGACCGTGCCGGCTGCCGTCGCTGCGCTTCTCCTCGTAGCTGTCGGCGGGTGTAGCCAAGCCACGGAAAAGGAATTCCTTGCCCCTGCCGACGTTCCAGTCGCGGCCTCCGTGAGAGTCCAGCCCCAACTGGTCTCCTTGCAGGCTGGTGATGAGGCGCTCTTTTCGGCCACCGTCGTTTCGAACAAGGGAGGCACGATGGCCAACGTCGGCGTTGACTGGTCCGCGAGTGGCGGCCAAGTCGACGCCAACGGGCATTTCATCGCGACGACTTCGGGTCAGTACTCGGTGGTCGCTCGGGTAAAGGGCCACGCCGACATCGCCGACTCTGCCCGGGTCGGGATCTGGCGCGACTCGCTCGAGGTGTTCGCTGTCAAAGTGATGCCCGATTCGATCATCGTCGAGACCGACGAAGAAGCGCAGTTGTCCGCCGAGGCACAGCTGGCCAACGGCGCGACCACTCAGTCCGAGGCGCTGGTGTGGAAAGCGACCGGCGGTCAGGTGTCCAATCAGGGCGCGTTTGTCGCCTCTGACGAAGGTCGTTACGCGGTCAGCGCGGTCGCGAAGAATGGTGTATCGAACAGTGCCGTCGTGGTCGTGACGAAGGCCAAGAGGCTGATCACCGGCGTGACGGTCAAGCCCAGCGCACCGACGCTCGCGCCGGGCGCACCCCAGCAATTCTACGCGACGGGCTCGCTCAACACTGGGGGCCAGTCTGGAGTCGATGTCGTCTGGAGCGCTACGGGCGGGACGATCACCTCGACCGGTATGTTCGTGGCCGGATCACGGGCCGGGAAGTATCGAGTTATTGCCCGGCTCCAACTGGGAACCGTGGCCGATACCGCCATCGTAACGGTGGGCTCGCTGCCTATTACCCAACTGATCCTCGCGCCGGGCTCCGCTACTGTGGCGCCCGGATCGAGCCTCAACCTGACAGCGTCCGGCAAGCGTAGCGACGGCTCGACCGCCGCTGTTTCGCCGGCCTGGCAAGCCACCGGTGGCACGATCACTTCGAACGGCGTGTACACCGCCGGCTCGACGACCGGGGCGTTCCGAGTCATCGCCTCCTTACCCTCCGGCGTAGCCGACACCGCGCCGGTGGTCATCAAGCTGCCGGTCGCGACCCTGACTGCGATCGTCCTTAACCCGTCAAGCGCGAGCGTTGCCGTTGCGCAAACTCGCGACCTCACAGTCACGGCGAGCTGGAGTGACGGCTCGACGACAGTGCCGCCGGTCTCTTGGTCGGCCACGGGTGGCGCAGTGGCTGCGGGCGGGCGATACACCGCCGGTGGCGTTCCGGGCTCCTATCGGGTTATTGCAGCAGCCAACGGCAAGGCCGATACGGCCGCCGTCACCGTTACCGCTCCGGTCCTGACGGGGGTCACCGTGTCGCCCGGGACCGGTGCTCTACTTCCCGGCCAAACGCTTCAGTTCTCAGTTGCCGGCTTGTTGAGCGACGGCACCTCCAGCGTACCGGCTGTCACATGGTCGGCGGGGAGCGGGACCATCAGCCCGGCCGGTCTGTACACCGCCTCGACGACGACCGGTACGTTCACTGTGATCGCCCAAGCCGTAGCTGGACCGGCCGACACCGCGTACGTCACGGTGAGCGCGCCGGTCGTTTCGATGACCGCGCTGGCGCTCAACCCGAAGACCGCGAGCCTCACCGCGGGCGCCGGGAAAGCCTTCGCTGCCCAGGCGTCCTGGAGCAACTCGACCACGAGCTCGCCGGCTGTCAGCTGGACCGCAACCGGTGGAACGATCACGCTGGCCGGTTTCTATGTCGCGGGCCCGGTCGGAGGCAACTACAAGGTGATCGCCGCCGTGAATGGCCAGGCTGATACGGCCGCGGTGATCGTGACCGCAATTCCCACACTCACCTCGCTCCGGATTTCTCCGAAGACCAGCACAGTGAACCCTGCCGGACAGCAGCAATTCGCAGGGACGGCCCAGTGGTCGGATGGCACGACCGCCTTACCGCCGATCTCGTGGAGTGCGACCGGCGGGACAGTGAGCTCGAGCGGCCTCTACACCGCCGGCCCTGGCGGCGGGATCTACCGAGTGATTGCCACGTCGCCCGCCAGCGGGCGCGCGGACACGGCCACCGTCACAATCAACGCTCCCGTGGCCACTCCGACCTTGAAGGGTGTCGTGCTCACGCCGACCGTACCGAATACCGTGGTGAGCGGCGTGGTTCAGTTCTTCGCCGTGGGCCAGTACACGGACGGCTCGCTCGCGACGATCCCAATTACCTGGACCGCCCAAGGCGGGTCGATCTCGAGCACCGGCGTCTACACTGCGGGCTCCACGGTCGGGATCTTCCCTGTGATCGCGGCGTCGCAGGGCGGCACCTTTGCCGATACCTCGATGGTCACCGTAAACCCCGGCACCACCGGATTCCCGGCGGCTTACAACCCGTCCAGGCTGGGCTCGTATCTCCTCGCGGGGAATACCTGGCAGAGCATCGTCACCGCGGGGACGAGCGATCACGGCTGGGCGAACCTGATAGCGGCGGTCCCGTTTGGAATGGGCTCGAGCCCCGCCCCGACCAATGCGAACATGCTCGGTGTGTATCCTGACGCGACCTTCGGCCAGGCAGTGCGGATCTCCAATCTGCCGGGCGCCAATGGGATGACCGCGCAGTCGCACAACAGCTTTGCCGGGACGAAGACTGTCTGGGCTCGCTGGACCATGCGGCTCGAAGGGTCGGACCCGACGGTGGGCTTCACGGCAGCAACGACTACCCCGGGAGAGTCGGGCACGTACAAGCTGGGCTTCTTGTTCCCCGTAGCACATCGGTCGAGGGTGGAGATGGTGCTGATGAGCAGCGGGCAGATTCAGACCGGAGCGCCGAGCAATGCGGGGACCGTTGAGACCTCGCTGGTGGCGACGGACCCGACCACGCCGGACCCCGCGCCGCCGGGAGGCTTCGCCGGCATCTACTCGAGCTCGGTGCCCTCTATGGGTGGCCAGTACGCCCCGACGACGATGTTGAAGAATGGCGACTGGTACGCCATCACCATGAACGTGACCATGATCAGCCCGACCGAGTATCTCCAGCGGTTCTTCTTCCAGCGGTTGACGGTCAACGGCGCCTGGAGCCCATGGTCGGTACCGGTGTGGATGGGCCAGCGGGTGAGCGGTGCCACGGCGGAGACCTACAACGACTTCTGGATGACAGGTAACAAGTCAGGCGCTGCGACGCTGCTCCAGCACATGTGGCTCGGACCGTGGGAAGTTACCAACGCGCCCGACCCGTACGGTTGGGACCACTACGGCAAGTAAAGCACACCGCTGTAAGGACATGAGGCCGCCTCGCGAGGGGCGGCTTCATGATTTTACGCTCCCCCGATCTCGCGCGTTGAAGCTCATCACTAGGGTGTATGATTTTGCGACGTGTGCATGGATAGGCGATTGTGTCGTCTACGTATTTCGCAAACGGGGCAATGCCCTCGTTGGCTTCCTGGTCCAAACTCGGTTCGTTAAAACACAGCGCATCGTTTTGATGCCGCGTCGGGGGAACGTTTTTCGTTCCCCTATGACGCTGCTGCTTGGTCCCGACCGGGACCCAGCGACGCAGTGTTCTCGCGCCAAGAACCCGAACGAATTGTATACAAATGACCCGATCTCGAGTCAGTGGGCCCGCCCACGTTCGCGTCCTCGCCCGAATCACCACCGTTCTTTGGGTCGGCCTGGCCGCCTGCAGTCAAAGCCGAGATCGCGAGTTTCTCTCGCAGACGGACGTGCCGGTCGCGGCGGTGCTCAAGGTCGAGCCGCAGACCATCTCACTTCGGTCTGGAGACGAAGCGGTCTTCTCGGCTAGGGTCCTTTCGAGCGCGGGAGCCCGTATGCCAGAGGCGGCGATCGATTGGTCGGCGACCGGCGGCCGGATCGACGCGGGCGGGCGTTTCGTGGCAGCCGGGTCGGGTCAGGCTCGGGTCGTTGCCCGCCTCCGAGACCGTCCCCTGGTCGCGGATTCGGCCTCGGTCGGTGTCTGGCGTGATCCGCTCGAGGTCTCGGAGCTCAAGGTCCTTCCCGAATCCACAATCGTCCAAACCAATGAGCCGGTCCAACTGTCCACTGCCTCGCTGCTTGCCAACGGCGGCACGTCTCAAAGCGAGCCGGTGCGTTGGCAAACCGATGGCGGCGAGGTGTCGGCAGCCGGCGCCTTCGTTGCCGCCAAAGAGGGTCGCTACGTCGTGAGTGCGACCACGAAGAACGGGGTGACGAGCACGTCCGTCGTCATCGTGAAGTCGATCGTGCGCGCGATCGTTGGAGTGATCATTTCTCCGGCCAAGACCTCGGTGGTGACCGGCGGGTCCGCAAAATTTTCGGTGCAGGGTGCCCTCAACACGGGCGGAAGGACCGGCGCCGACGTAGACTGGACAGCGTTCGGTGGAACGATCGACGCCAACGGCGTTTTCGTAGCGGGCTCACAGACCGGGACGTATCGTGTCATCGCGCAGCTTCAGGGCGGAACGGCCGCGGACACGGCGACCGTCACGGTCAACGCGCCCCTCTACATCACCATAGCTGTTTCACCGGCCTCAGCCACGTTGACTCCGGGCTCGACCCTCAAATTCAATGCGATAGGGAAGCGCGCCAACGGGACGACGGCGTCCGTCGCCCCGACTTGGCAGGCGACGGGCGGCACGATCAAATCGACTGGCGTCTACACGGCCGGTACCAAGGCAGGGACGTTTCGGGTGATCGGGACGATGCCTTCGGGCGTTGCCGATACCGCGCCTGTGGTGATCAAGTCCGGGTCTGCGACGCTGACGTCGATCGTCCTCAGTCCGGCGAATGCCAGCGTCGCCGCCGGCCTTTTCCGCGATTTTACCGTTGGTGCTTCCTGGTCTGACGGATCGGCGACCGTCCCAGCCATCACGTGGTCCGCGACCGGTGGGAAAGTCGCCGCGGGCGGCCGCTATACGGCCGGTAGCGCGCCCGGCTCGTATCGAGTGATCGCGGCCGCCAACGGCAAAGCAGATACGGCCGCCGTCACCGTCACGGCCCCCATTCTCACCGCCGTCAAAGTGGCACCGGGCACCGCCAATCTGCAGTTCGGTCAAACCCTTCAGTTCTCCGCGACTGGAACGCTGAGTACCGGCGGTTCGAGCCCGCCGACCGTCGCCTGGTCTGCCAGCGCCGGATCCATCTCGGCGGCCGGACTATTTACCGGTCCAGCTACAGCCGGTACAGTCAGTGTCATCGCCACTGCCGCCGGCGGCCTCGCCGATACGGCGTATGTCACGGTTGGCTCCACCGGCGTGACGATGACCTCGCTGAGCGTCTCACCCACGAGCACGATTCTCGGCGTCGGCGCCGGCCAGGCATTCACCGCTCAGGCTCGCTGGAGCAATTCGACCACGACCACTCCGGCCGTCACCTGGACCGCGACGGGCGGAACCATTACCAAAGCGGGCTATTACGTCGCGGGTCCTACCGCCGGCACCTACCGAGTGATCGGTTCGGCCGGTGGCTTCGCGGACACGGTCGCTATCAGCGTAACCGCCGGAGCGACTCTCACCTCAGTCAGGATCTCCCCGAAGACCACGATTCTCAAACCCGGCGCTTACGTGCAATTCAGCGTCTCGGGCTGGTGGTCCAACGGGGCGACCACCACGCCCAAGGTCACGTGGAGCGGAACAGGCGGCAAGGTAAACTCCGGCGGATTCTTTACGGCAGGTCCGGTCGGCGGCGTGTATTACGTGATCGCGACGTCCAATCAGGTCGCCGACACGGCGATAGTCACGATCAACGGGCCGACCGGGACGCCGACCCTTCAGTCGATCGTCCTGTCTCCCGGCTCGGCGAACCTCACCGCCAGCGGATCCCTTCAGTTCATGGCGGTCGGTCTTCTCAGCGATGGCTCCCTCCAGCTCACGCCGATCACTTGGTCCGTTCAAGGCGGGTCGATGACAAGCGGCGGGCTGTATACGGCCGGGCCAAACGTGGGGACATACCGAATCATTGCGGTCCAGCAAGGCGGTACGCTCGCCGACACGGCGATGGTCACGGTGAACCCGGCCACCGGCGGCTTCCCGGCCGGCTATGACCCGTCTCGGCTTGGGTCTGAGTTATTGGTGGGCCAGTCGTGGCAAGGTCTCTCAATCGGCTCGGACAGCGGCTACTCGTCCATCGTGAACGTCGGAGCCTTCCGGCAGGCGACAAGCCCTTACCCCGCGCCGACCCCGGGGGAACTGATGGTCGACGCCGATCCCGTCTTCGGCAAGGCCGTTCGGATCGTGCAGCCGGACTACCATCCCAAGAAATTCGCGTCGACCGTCGAAGGCTTCTTCCAGTTCAAGCCCGCCACCCGGTTCTGGTTTCGATCGGTGATCCGGGTCAGCGGCAACGGTAACCGGAACGGTGCGTTAGGCGCGGGGTTCACTTCCTACGGCACCGGCCTCAACGGCGGGAGCACGACCTACAAGCTGTTGTTCGCATGGCCGGACATCGGGTCGCCGCCGAATCGAATGGAGTTCACGCTCTACAACAGCGGAGAGTTGGCGAACGCATTCGGCAATGTGGAGCCTGGCCGTGTCGAGACGCGGTTGGTTCAGACGGTGGGGACGCCGGTCCCTCCGGTCTCGTGGCACCTCGGTACATGGATGAATGGCGAAGAATGGCGAACCAGCGGCGATTGGTATGAGTTTGTAATGAACTACGAGATGGTTTCGCCGACCGAATACATCCAGCGGTACTTTCAGCGCCGTCTCACCGTGAACGGGATATGGAACCCGTGGCAGTACCCCGCTTGGCTCGGGTACCGGATTGCGAACGGGAAATCCTTCGCTTACTCCTCGGTCAACCTTGGTGGCAACAAGTCGCAGACGAACGATGGACCGTTCGATCAATTCCTCTGGTGGGGACCTTTCGAGGTTACCAGCGCACCGGACCCGTACGGGTGGGACCGCTACGGAAAGTAGGGCCCTCTCGCCGCTGGGCATGAAATAGAGGTCGACGCAAAAGTGAAGACGATTTGTCGCACAGCGCTGAGTCGTTGCCAAGGACGGTTGGTTCGATGCATGAAGAGGGTAGAGCGAGCGCGAAGGACCCACGATGCAAGAGAGGGTTGGTTCGACGCTGAGCGAGAAGACGCGGTGCCGTGGTAGGGGCGGAGCGTGCTTGAGATCGAGGGCGCAGGGTGAACGGGCGAGGTCGTTGGTAGGCCGGTGCTCCGTCGGCGAGAGAGCAAAGAAGGGTTAGGGGGAATGGAGATGGGCGAGGGTAGAGCAGGGCGCCGCACGCTCGGAGAGCGCGGTCGTGCGGCGGAGCGATGTGTAGGAACGCGCAACCACGAGAGCTTCATCGGAACCTGGGACGAAACTTGCACCAAAGGGTCGCTTCCGCTCCACGTTTTCGAGCGGTAAGTTGTCGGGTTATGGCTGGGTCGTTTCTCGAGGCGAGGTTCTGGTGTTCACTAAGGTGCGGCGCTTAGGGCTGGTCATCGTTGCCCTCGCTCTCGTGAGTTGCGGCGGGAATGATCCGGTCCAGCCGCCAAGCCCGCCGCCGGGCCCGCCGGCCCCGCCTCCGCCGCCGCCAGCCCCAACCCCGACTCGAGTGGATATCTCCCCTCGGACGGTCTCGCTGGACACCGGCAAGTCTATGCAATTCACGGCTGCGGCGCTCTGGAGCGACGGGAGCTACACTGCCGTTGATTTAGTGTGGGCCGCCACCGGTGGAAGCGTCACGACCAATGGGCTCTACACCGCGGGGACCTCCAGCGGCAGCTTCTATGTTGCCGTTACGGCAGGCAGTGGCCGGCTCACCGATACGGCGCGAGTCACCCTCGATGCTCCGGTTCCTCCAATTGAGTTCCCCGCGTCCTTCGACCCGGCCCGGCTTGGCTCGTCGTTGCTCGCAGGCAACACCTGGCGAGAGATCGTAACAGCCGGCACGTCCGACAACGGCTGGGCGAATCTCGTTGCCGCGGTCTCGTTCACGATGGGATCGACCGCCCTGCCCACGAACCCGACCATGCTCGGTGTGTATCCCGACGCGACATTCAGCCAAGCTCTCCAGATCACCAACCGGGCGCACGCCAACGGGATGACGGCACAGTCTCACAACCATTTTGCGCAATCGCAAACGATCTGGGTCCGCTGGACGATGCGCGTCTCGCCGGGCTTTACATCCTCGACCGATTCGGCGAGCCGAGCGGCAGGCGAAAGCGGAACCTACAAGCTCGCCTTTCTTTGGCCGGTGGTGAATCGGCCCCGCGGTCGGTTGAGCTTTGTGCTGACGGCCGGCGGGGAATTCGATATCGAAACGCCGGCGACACCGGGCGCTACGAGCAATCTGTTCGCAACCGATGCCACCACACCGCCTCCGCAGCCGTATGGATCTTTCCAGGGGTTTTTTGCAGGGGATACCCCGAAAGCGGGGGGTCCCTACGCGCCGAGCAACGTGCTCACGAGCGGCGATTGGTACGCCTTTACCATCAACGTATCCCCGATCGACAACTCGTCGTACCTGGAACGCTGGTTTGTGCAGCGACTCACCGAGAACGGGGTTTGGAATCCCTGGTTGTATCCGACCTGGAAGGGATTCAAAATCAGCGGAACCTCGCCCTTGTCCTTCGATGATTTCTGGCTGACCGGCAACAAGAGCGGTGCGGCTGCTCTCGAGCAGTTCATGTGGCTGGGGCCTTTTGAGGTCACGAGCGCCGCCGATCCGTACGGCTGGGACCACTACGGCAGGTAGAACACCCCGTAAGACCGCGCCACGTTGAAACCGCGCCCCGGACGTTCGTAGCCTTGTGGTCCGATCAATGCATGAGCGATCGGTCGGCAAACTCAGCTGATTAGAGGCCAAGTCCGCGTTCCACGCAGCTACCGATCGCAATTCTACGCCTTCGGTACCTGCGCGGTTTGCCGGACGGCGGAATGACCGCCGGCCCGTGAAAACCAGTACCCCTGGCCCCGGGCTGCGCTGATAGGCCCGCCGTGACGGGCAATCTCGTGCCGGTCCGGATCGAACGAGGTCATAGTCGGCGGCGGAGCACACTCAATCGGAAGCTGGCGGGAGCATGTCGGACCGAACGATCACAGTCATCGGTAATGTCCTCGGG
>JBDTOH010000206.1:0-9238 GCA_039933355.1 Gemmatimonadota bacterium
CGTGTTCAAGAACCCCATCGGATTGGGGGTGTGGGTGAGCGAGGCCAGGCCGGCCAGGTGGATGGCAGCGATGAGGAATCCAGTCGCCAGCCCCACGGACTCCTGCACGTAGTAATGCGTCATCCGGTCGCCGTTCTGCTTGACGCCGTATCGCTTGGCCAAGACAACGATCAGATAGGGCGCGGTCTCGAGGTAAGGCTTGTGCTCGTCCGTCCCTAACGGCGCCAGGGCATCGAGCCACTCCTGGGGTGCCTTGCCGCCGCGGTAGAACGCTCTCTCCTCCGTCTCGGCCGCTTCGCGGATCCGACGCTTGATCGAGGGGTCGGATACCACCACGAAATGCCAAGGCTGGATGTGCGCGCCGCTGGGAGCCGTTCCCGCGGTCCGAAGACATTGCTCGATCAGCTCGCGCGCCACCGGGCGGTCGCTGAAGGTCCGGATCGTCCGGCGCCGGTTCATCTCCTCGTAGAAGTGCTCGGCCCGGCCCAGCATCTCGGGCTCGGGATACTCGCGATAGGTGGTCAGGGGGACGAAATGCGGTTCCGGCTCATGAGTGTGTGTCATACTTCAAGATCGAGGCCGCCATCCCAAATGAAAAGAGGGTAGCGTCTCACGCCACTCTCTCCCGCCCCACGATAAGCTCCGGGTCAGCGGCGCCGGATGGTCACGCCGCCATTCGTTGTCGTCACCCGAATCGGTGCGCCGCCATCGCCGAGCTTTGCGTTGATCCGGCGGTTGATCTTGCCGCGCACCTCGATGGGGAAATCGACCTCGAGCCCGCCGTTCACAGTGCCGGTCTCGAGTTGCGCCGAGTAGCCGCGCGGGACGCTTAGATCGATGCCGCCGTTTACCGTGCGGGCGTCGAGCCCGCGCCCCCGCCACTCGCTCCCGTCGAGCTCGACGTCGAGCCCGCCATTGGTCGTTTCCGCTCGGACGTCACCCGACACTCCCCGAAGCGACAAACCTCCGTTGGTGGTCGCAAGATCCATCTCGCCGCTCACGTCGCCTACCTCAATTCCACCGTTATTGCTGCGGACGGTGAGATCGGAGGTCCGGGGAGCGTGGATCTCAAAACTGGCGGACCACCACTCTCGATTCCGACTCGAAGGCCCCTCGGCCGAGATGCTGGTGCCGTCGATCCGGACCGTAACCTCTTCCGCGATCTCTCGGGCCCGGGCTTCGGACCGGGCGTTGGCCGTAATCTTGGTCCGGACAAGGATCTCGTTCCGGTCCCAGCCAATGACGGTGACCCCACCGTTGGGACTGGCGTCAACCTTGATCGTACCGCCCGGCCGGACCCGCTGCTCACGGATGTCGCAGTACCGCTCGCCGTTGCCGCCGTGGTAGTCCCCGTCCCGGCAAGTCATGCGATCGGATTCCTGGTACCGTTGCGCGGTCATGGTCTCGGGGTGCAGCGAGAGAGCGGCAAGAACAGACGCGAGCGGCAGAATTCTCAGGACGATCATCTTGGCTCCGGGGAAGGCGGGACGATCTTTTGACGGGGGCCATTCAAAAAAGGTTGCGTCCGGGTTCCGGCGCGGGAGTCGACCACAGGCCTTGAATTCTCAGCCTATTCGCGGGGCTGGCTAGGGTCCAGCCCCCTCAGGACGAGATCGGCAACAGTGCGGTCCGGCCGGAAGGTAACGGCCATGGTGGCCCGCGGGCCGCCTCGCTCGAAGAAAAGCGGTAGTACCACCGTGCGGTTGGAGACTCCCTCGTTGACGGTGCCCGCCCCGATGCTTCGGAGGTTACCCGCCTGTGTCTTTGTGGCCGTCCAGAACTCCTGGACCTCGGCTGCGGGGAATTTCTCCAGGAGGTCTCGGCTCCAGTGGGTCGCGGCTTCCGCATACTTTCCGTCTCGAATCAGCTCGACGAGTCGGGTCGCCTCGGCGACGATACTGGATTGGCTCGTCTTCACCAGGCGATCCAGGACGTCGACCGCAAGCCGGACGAGGTTGGCGCTCCCGCCGGTTGCGTTCCGGAACGCAATCACACCGAGCTGGGCGGCGCGGTTGTAGTACATCGCCGCGGTGTAACCGGTGACACCTCCGTTGTGGCCGATCCAAGGAAGCCCGCCGTTGCGAGCCGGATCCCGTTCCACCATGAATCCGACCCCATACCCAACGCTCAGCCCGGGCGCCGTCGCCACGAGTCCGGCGAAAGCACTGTCGAGCCTGACTCGCGAGACGACGGTTTCGGGGCCTTGCCCCAACTCGAAAGCGACGAAGCGGGCGAGGTCATCCACCGTCGTGTAGATCGCGCCGTTCGGAACCTTGTAGCCGCGCCCGTCGCGGGCCTCGCGGCTCGCCACCGAGTCGCTGGGCTGACCGTCCCGCCCGACGTCGTAGCCCCGCGCGACATCTGCCTCGAGAGCGGGATCCAGCTCGAACCGGGTCCGGCCCATCCCAAGCGGCCCTAACACGCGATCCCTCTCCCAATCGACGTATGACTGTCCTGCTGCGCGGGCGAGGGCCGCGCCGAGAATGGCATATCCGATGTTGGAATAGGAGAATCGCGTGCCGGGAAACGACTCGTAGCGGGTATGTGGTAGCGCCGAGATCAGCGTGGTCTCCCACGCAGACACCGGGCCGGTCCAGAACGGGCCTTCTTCGCGCGGCTCCCGCGCCAAGCCGGACGTCATCGTGGCGAGCTGCAGTAGAGTGATTGGACCGGCGCCTTCCGGAAGCCCGATTACCTGGCGTACTTCCGAAAAGTACCGCTCGACGGGATCCGAGAGCTTGACCTTTCCCGCTTCCACGAGCTGGAGCAGCATCACCGCGGTGAACGGCTTCGTGATGGACCCGATCCGATAGACGGTGCGGCGCCCGGCGAACCGCCGAGCCTTCATGTCCGCGTAGCCATAGCTTCGCGTCCAGATCAGCTCTTTGCCGGCAATGACCCCGATCGTGACGCTCCCGACGCTGTCTTTCGCGAATTCCGCCGCAGCGAAGGAGTCCGCGGCTGCGAGCGCGGGAGCGAGCTGCAGAGCTATACTGTCGACCCTCGATTGAGCCTGAGCGGGCCCGGCAATCCCGAGGAGCAAGGCGAACAACAGGAGAGCCGCGCGAGCAGCCGGCTTGGGCATCTCAACTCCAAGTCGAAGGGGAGGTCAGGGTTGTTGGTTGGACAACCCCGACCTCGGCTCGGTTGCGTTACGAGGCGCCGGGGCACTTCATCTTCTTCATCCGGACCTCGAAGCTGGTCTGGCCCTCACCCTCATTGCGAGGAATCAGGTATCCGTCCGACGTCAGCCGGTAGATGATCTTCTGGGGGAAGGTCTTCTTCATGTTCTCGAAGGCGACATAGCCGTCCACCAACGTCTTCATCGAGTACTCGTCAAACGGCTTTCCGTCCGAGGACGCCGAGAACACCGCCGTCGTGTCGTTGACGTAGATCCGGGTGAACTCGTATTCGGTTGCGACGTCCTTCTTCACCACGCGGGTAATGGCTTGTAGGAGATTCTCGGTGGGCGTTGTCCAGATCTCTTCGACGTACGTATCCTTCTCGACCTCCCCGCGCCAGCATCCCGCCATCCACTTGAGCTTACCGAGATCGACGGGCGGCTTCTTGTGCTCTTCTTTCTTCGGCTTGTCGTCCCGAGCTCTGTCCCGCGGCGGATCCTGCGCCGCTCCAGGCGTGGTCGCCACGAACAATCCCACGATCGCGATCCCGCCCAGGCGTAACCACAGCGACTTCACAATCGGTCTCCTCGTCCACGCGGCATCCCGCGCGCTATGTTGAGAGCGATGCGGCCTCGGGTCGGCGCAACCGCATCTGCTTGCTTGAAATCTCATCCAACCATGACTGGTGCCCGCTAGTCCATCGGCGGCGGGGTTGTGCTCTGTCGGGGCCCTGCCCCGTCGCGCCACAAAAGGACAGGCATCTCTGGTCCGACCCCGACTCGATCATTGGCTCGATCCAAGGTGGAACCTGCGACCTGCCCCAGCACTGCCGAGGAAGAGTACTCGAGGGGCTGGAGCCAAGCCAATCGGGCAGGAGAACCCCAACTCGTTGAGCGCTACCGATTTGCCTGACGACAGGGCGGGGGCGTAGCTTAGAAGAACATGGACTCCTCACTCTTCTATCTCGGCATCCGCGAGCTCCGCGCGCTGATCGCGCGGCGCAAAGTGTCGCCCGCTGAGCTGGTGACGGCGCTCTCCGCCCGGATCGCCGCGCTCAATCCGGACCTCAACGCCTACTTGGCGATCTCGGACGGTTTGGAGGATGCGGCCCGCGAGGCCGAGAAGCAGGCGCGGGCCCGGCGGGGCGGTGCGCTCCTTGGTGTCCCGATCTCGGTCAAGGACATCATCCTGACCCGCGACGCGCGGACCACCGCGGGCTCGCGTCTGTTCGGTGAGGGACTTCCCCCGACGCGAGATGCGCCGGTCGTCCAGCGGCTCCGCAAAGCCGGCGCGATCATCGTCGGGAAGGTGAATCTCCACGAGGTTGCCTACGGCGTCACGACCGTGAACGAGCATTTCGGCGCGGCGCGTAACCCGTGGGCGTTCGATCGGGTTTCGGGTGGGTCGAGCGGCGGCAGCGCGGTGGCCGTGGCGGCCGGCCTCTGCTCCGGGTCGGTCGGTACCGACACACGAGGCTCGATCCGGATTCCCGCCGCTTGTTGCGGCGTCACCGGTCTCAAGCCGACCTATGGGGTCATCTCGACCGAGGACGTGGTACCGCTCAGCCACTCGCTTGATCACGTCGGCCCGATGGGTCATAGCGTCGACGATGTGGCAACGCTCTTCGGGATCATGAGCGGGAAGGCGTCCCTGATCGCGAAGTCGCTCGGGGCCCTCAAAGGCAAGGCGAAGGGACTTCGGATCGGGGTTTCGTCCTACCACATGCGCGACCTCGATCCCGAGATCGAGCGCGCGATCCGGGCGGCCGCCGACACGTTTCGGCGGCTGGGCTGCACCGTCACCGAGGTCGACATTCCAGAGCTCGACGGCGCCCAGCACGCCTCGGTCGTGATCTGCTCCGCGGAAGCGGCGGCGTATCACGAGCCGCACCTCCGAGCGACGCCGCAGCGCTACGGTCCGGCCGTGCGCGAGCGGCTCGAGAAGAGCTTCCAGTGGACCGGCGTCGACTACGTCCGCGCGGAGCAGAAGCAGGTCGCGGTCGCCGAGGCGTTCCGGCACGTATTCGGGGAGGTCGACTGCCTGCTCGGCGGCGTCCTGCCGGCGTTTCCGCCGCTCGTGGGTGACGACACAGTCACGGTCGGCGGGCGGGAGACCGGCGTGGTCGACGCGTTCACTCGGCTCAACTCGCCCCAGAACGTGGCCGGGGTCCCGGCACTGGCGATCCCCTGCGGATTCGGCGCCACGGGACTGCCCATCGGATGCCAACTGATCGCGGGAGGCGGGCGGGAGGATCTGCTCTTCCGGGCCGGCGCGTTGTATCAAGCGGCAACCGACTGGCATTCACGGCGCCCGCCCGAGCCAAAGGCTGCCTAACGTCAGTCCCCCGGGGCCCCGAGGAGCCGGGTCTGTCCGTGGGCGAGCGTCCAGAGGTGGTCGGGCCGGAGCCGCCGGGCGGCCCACTCCGCGGCCGCGCGCGCCGGCGGCTCCTCGACCGGCTCGTCGGTCAGCTTGAAAGTCCCCCAATGGAGCGGCACCATCACTCCCGCTCCTCCAACGTCGCAAAACGCCCGAACCGCCTCCTCTGGGTTGAGATGGGCCGCGCTCATGAACCAGCGGGCTCATACGACCCGATCGGGATCAAGGACAGATCGAAAGGCCCATACGCCCGGCCGATCGCGGTGAACTCGGGATGATAGGCGCTGTCCCCCGCGAAATAGATCCGCCGCCCACCGACCTCGAGAGCGAATCCGCACCACAGCGTTAGGTTCCGGTCGCGGAAGGTCCGCGAGCTGAAGTGCTGGGCCGGCGTCGCCGCCACGCTCACCCCGTCCAGGACGGGTGCTTCGGCCCACCAGTCGAGCTCGACGATCCGCCGAACACCCCACCGCTCGAGCAGGGCACCGAGCCGAAGCGGCACCACCCAGACCGCATCGGGGTGGAGCCGGCCGAGCCGCTCGATCGTGGACCGATCGCAGTGGTCGTAGTGATTGTGCGACAGAAGGACGAGATCGAGCGGTGGGAGCGACTCGACCGGGATCGGCGGAGCCACCAAACGCTTGGGACCCGCCCACCCAACCGGGGAGACGCGCTCGCTTCACACCGGATCGGTGAGAATGGTCTTCCCGCCGACTTCGATGATGCCGGTCGAGTGCCCGATCCACGTGACCGCCACGGCTCCGTTCGAGCGGGCGAGCCCGAAGCGGGGCGTGGCGCGGGGAAATGTCGCCGGGTCCGCGCCGGCCGGCGGGGGTCGGAGCAGGCGGTCGAGCCTCCACCGGAGCAGATCCCGGAACCCCGGCGGTGTGGCGTTAGGCCACGGGTTCTGAAAGCGGCCGTCCGCGCGATGGTGCGACCCCGGGAAAGCCACTACCCGCCTTTCTCATCCCGGAGCACCCACCGGTCCGGGTCGATCGTGACGGCCGCATCCGGCCGGACCCGAATCGTCGCGTGGCCGTTAGGCATCTCCACCCGGCGGCGCTGACCGGCCACCTCGACTTCGATCGGCATCGGAAACGGGAGCCGGCCCGGCGTCTCCCACCGAAGCGAAACCTGCCCTGCCCCGCGACTCACGACCAGCTTGGGAAGAGCCGGCTGGCGAACGTATACCGTGAAGAACCATCCCAGCTTCCGCTTCGCCATTTGCTCGGCCAGGTGAACGAACTGGTCGGTGTCCACCAATCGCACCTGCGAGCCGTCGGTGAGCCGCTCCCAGTCCGGCGTCGGGTAGAGCCAGCGGCGGAGCAGTTGAAAGAACAATCGGTCTCCCAAGAGACCGCGGAGCGTGTGGAGAACGACGGCGCCTTTGCCGTACATGTCGCCAGTGGAATTGAGATAGTCGGGCGGCTCGAAGTAGACCTCGCCCGCGGTGAGCGGGCCGCGCGGGGCGACGGGATACTTGTTCTTGATGCCCGCGCGGAGCCGCGCGATCACAGTCCGGTAGGCCGCCTTGCCGCCAAGCTTCTCCGCGTAGAGGGGCTGCATGTAGCTGCCGAACCCCTCGTGCAGCCAGTAGTCGCTCCAATCGCGCGCGGTGATCAGGTTGCCGAACCACTCGTGCGAGAGCTCGTGCTGGTGGAGCTCGTCGTACCCCTCCGGGTTGAGCCGATATCCATTGCCGTACGCGATGATCGTCTGGTGCTCCATGCCGAGGTGCGGCGTCTCGACGACGCCATACTTGTCGGCCCGGAACGGGTAGGGTCCGAGCAGGTGCTCGAAGAAGCTCAGGTGCGCGACGATCTCATCGAGGAGCCGCTCGCCCTTCTCGACGTTTTCCGGCAGGACAAAGTACGTGACCGGGATCGCATACCCGCTCGTGCTCGTGTACGTCCGCCCGAGCACACGATAGGGCGCGACGTTGAGGGCAACCTCGTAGTTGCTGATCGGCGTCGTCACGGTCCAGTTGAAGGTGGTCGTGCTGTCCGCGTTCTCGCGCTGGCCGCGCGGCTGGCCGTTGCTCGCCACGACCAATCCTCTCGGCACCGTGAAGTGGAGACTGACCGAGTCCGGCTTGTCCGAGGGATGGTCTTTGACCGGCCACCAGATGTCGGCGCCCTCGTTGACGCAGGTCGTCGCGATCCAGGGCGACCCGTCCGCGGTCCGAGCCCACTGAAAGCCGCCGATCCACGGCGGTCTCAGTGCAATACGGGGGCGACCTCCGTACTCGACTCGAACCACGAGCTCCGCGCCGGGGCGGAGCGGTGCGAGGAGTCGCATCCAGATGCGCCCGCCCCGCCGCTCGACCGGCAGCGGATGCTTACCCCCGCCGGAGAGATCGGTGACCGAGTGCACGGCGAACACGGTATCGAGATCGAGCACGAACTGCGACAGCGGCCGGGTCACCGTCACATAGGCGGTCAACGCGCCGTCGATGGTCGAATCGCTTGGCGAGACCCGGAGCGCGAGGTCGTAGAAAAAGACATCGTACGCCGCCTGTTCGGGGATGAGCCGGCCGCCGGAAGACCATTCTCGCGGACTAGGGCGGGGCGCCTGGCCCGACAGATCGAACGACGCGGCCGCAACCATGAAACTGGTAGCGAGGGCGAGCCTGCCGCAAATTGAGAGGCGTTTCCGAACCGCTGAGGTCACTCTTGTCTCCCGTTCCCAGTTCCCCGGTCCCAGTCTCCGCGGTGCAGGCGAGCGCGGGCGGCGGGCCGCCCGACTGCTGCCTAACGTGAGCGGAGCAGCAAGCCGCGAACGGCGCCCATCGGTTGAAACGCCGTGGTGACGCCCGAGGGCATCCGGAACGCCGCAAGCCAAGTCACCCCGCCTGAACGCTCCTGAAGCATAGATCGCCCGGTAGTATGCCCCGCCGGTCGCGTCCGGAGAAGTGGCCGAGGGCTCGGCTCGTCCCAAGCCCAGGCGTGCCGACCCCTTGTCATGTGAGGGAAGGAGTCCTAGCTTAGACCTCACAACGTGAGGGGACGACTCATCATGGCCGACAATCCGCTCGATCTGCTCCAAGGCACCGTCGACGTTCTCTTGCTCAAGACTCTTTCGTGGGGTCAGCTCCACGGCTTTGGTGTGTCCAAGTGGATTCGGCACCGAACCGACGGCGTTCTCCATCTCGACGACGCCGCGCTCTATCAAGGCCTGCATCGGCTCGAGCGGAAGGGTTGGGTCGCTTCCGAATGGGGCCTGTCGGAGTCGAACCGCCGAGCCAAGTATTACAAGCTGACCCCGCTCGGACGACAACAGCTTCGGGCCGAGTCGGCGACCTGGCGTGAATATGCGGCGGCGGTCTTTCGGGTGCTCGATGCCCGAGCCAGCGAGCCCTGATCCATGTTCGGTCGTCGCATTCAATTCCGGTGGCCGTGGCGGTCGAGACGTGATATTCGCGCGTCGATCGACGAAGAGCTCGAGTTCCACCTCGCCGCCCGGGCCGAGGAGCTGGTGCGAGCCGGGGCCGCGCCCGTTGAAGCCCGTCGGCTCGCGGTCGCCGAGTTCGGTGACGTTGCCGGAACTCGGCATTACTGCCAATCGGAGGATCTCTCGATGGAGCGCACTTCGCGCCGGCGCGAGTATCTCGGCGAGATCATCCAGGACCTGAGATACGGCGCTCGCTCGCTCCGGCGTCAGCCGGGATTCGCCTTTGCCGCTGTTGTCACCCTCGCTCTCGGGGTCGGCGCGAACACCGCCGTCTTCGGAATCATTCACGG
>JBDTOH010000207.1:0-9221 GCA_039933355.1 Gemmatimonadota bacterium
CTGCTCCTCATCATCGGCGGGATCTTCTTCGCCGGCGCATTCGGGATCTTCTACAAGGTACTCCGCTACCTCGGCTCGACGCAGGACATCGGGGCGCTGCTCGCGGGGAAGATCCTGAGCATGATCCTCCTCGCATTCGGATCGATTCTCCTCCTCTCGAATCTGGTCACCGCGCTGTCGGTGTTCTTCCTTGCGAAGGACCTCGACATGCTGGTCTCCGCCCCGGTGGATTGGGGAAAGCTCTACCTGGCGAAGCTGGTCGAGACGCTGATTCACTCGTCGTGGATGGTCGGCCTCTTGCTGGTGCCGATCCTGACGGCTTATGGCGTCGTCTATCACGCCGGCCCATTCTTTCCGATCGCCGTCCTCGGCGCCTTGCTGCCCCTCTTTTTGCTCCCGACCGTGATCGGCTCGGCCATCACCTTGATCCTGGTGAACATCTTTCCGGCCCGCCGGGCCCGCGACCTGCTCACGCTGATCGCGTTAGGCACGGTCGGCGGGCTGGTGGTGTTCCTTCGCTTCCTCCGCCCCGAGCAACTGTCGCGCCCTGATGGGTTCCGCAACCTGGTCGACTTCGTCGCCGACCTCAAAGCCCCGACCCATCCGCTCCTTCCGAGCGAGTGGGCGGCCAACGCGATCATGAACTGGCTCCAGCACGTGGCCGATCCGCTCCCCCTCGTGCTGCTCTGGTCGACGGCGGGCGCGTTCGTGGTCCTGGGCGCGGCATTCCACAGCCGGCTCTATCCGAGCGGCTTTTCGAAGGCGCAGGAAGGCGCCGACAAGCGGGGGGCGTCGTACCGGTGGCAAGCGTGGATGAGCAAGGCGCTGAGCTGGCTTCCCGTCACCCGGCGGGAGTTTGTCCTCAAGGATCTTCGCGTGTTCTTCCGCGACCCGACCCAATGGAGCCAGCTCATCCTCCTCGCGGTGCTGGTCGTGGTGTACATCTTCAACATCCGGTCGCTTCCGCTCTTCACGGGCGAGCGGGTACCGTTCGTGCTCGTGACTCTGGTCGTCTTTCTGAATCAGGGGCTCGCCGGTTTCGTGCTCGCGGCAATCGCGGCGCGGTTCATCTTCCCCTCGGTATCGCTCGAAGGCCGCCAGCTCTGGCTCCTCAAATCGAGCCCGCTCGATCTCAAGGCGATGCTGTGGAGCAAGTACTGGGTCGGCACCCTGCCGCTCCTCGTGCTCGCGCTCGGCATTACGGTGGTGACCAATACGATCCTCCGGGCGGCGCCGTTCATGATGTTTCTCTCGATCGTGACGATCGTGTGCTTCACGCTCGCGGCCGGTGCGCTCGCGCTCGGGCTCGGTGTGCTCTACCCGCAGTTCGACACCGAGAACGCGGCCCAGATCCCGACCAGCTTCGGGGGTCTCGTCTTCATGATGAGCGCCATCGCGCTCCTCGGCGCCATCATCACGATCGAAGCGACGCCGGTCGCCGCGGTCCTGCGGGCAGATCAGGCGGGTGAGGCACTCGAGTTCGGTCCGGACATCTGGCTCGCGATCGCCGGGGTGTTTGCGCTCTCGGCGATCGCAACGCTGCTCCCGATTCGCCTCGGCCTCCGCCGACTCGAGAAGCTCGAGCTGTAGCCGGTCTTTCGCCGGTCCCGTTGTTTCGTACCCCACTGCGTTTTCCCGGTCCCTATGATCTGATCGCTGCCTCCTACCGTGAGTGCGGCATGAGCGCCGATGCGCTCGGCCGTCCACTCACCCGTTGGAGGCCAGTATGGCACGTCGTCGCAGGTGGTTCTGGCTCTGTTGTCTCGCGGTGGTCGCAGGCTGCGCAGACCGGAGCGAAGTCTCCGTTGGCACCGATCCTACCGCTCCCGGCGCCATTGATGGAGATAGTCCCGCAATGGTCACCGCGAAGCTGGAGCGCGGCCGGCACGAACGGTTGGCGCGCCGGATTGCGCTCGCGCTCCGCGACCCGGACTTTCGGCGCACCGTTCTCACTGCGTTCAAGAAGTCGCCGTTTCGAGAAGGCAAGGTCCACTTGCAAGCATTCCTGGAAGCCCGCGACGGCGTCGAGATCCGGCGCGTGGCGGAGCGCGCGGGCGAGTCGGATCACACGATCAGGGAAGATCTCGACCGGGCAAAGCCGATCGAGCTCTATATGCCGGTGCCGGACCAGCGTAGTAGCTGGGACGGGGGCGCGAATGTGCTCGTGGCGACCGGCGAGGTGGATGCCGACGCTCCGGTCGCATTCGATGTGAACGGGCTCCGGACGGTCCTGGATCCCAAGACCCCGCCGAGCACTCCAGTGATCTCGCTGGTGCGGGCCGAACAAGACTTCAGCCAGCCGCCTCTCGCGCTTCCCATTTGCGTCTTCAACTGTGGCGGCGGAACCGGCAGCGGACCTCTGCCGTCTCCCGCCGCCGCCGGCTTGTACCTGACCCAAACCAAGTTCGATGACACCTACGAGAGCTGGATCAAGGGCGAGCCCGAGCTCGAGGTTCACGTGCTCGGGCAGGTGGGAGCCGGCGACTCGCTCACAACCTACCAATGCGCGAGTGAGACCAAGGCGGCGCCATACTACTACAACCAGAACGACAAGACCTGGACCGGGAACGTGCTCCTCATGAGTCAGACACAGATCAATCAGTACAAACAGGCCCATCCGAATCAGAACCTGCGGGTCTTCGTGGTCGAAGACGACGACGCCACATGCGAGATCCGGCTCAGCGGCGATCGGATGAAGAACCTGCTGAACAATCTCAGGGTCATCTACGGCGACCTGACCGGCGGGATCGACTCCCTCCTCTCGCCCGGCGGCGAGCTCGCGCGGATCTGGAAGAAGGCCAGCATGCTGCTCGTCGCCTATCGCGCATTCGTATCGCTGATCGTCACCCAGGACGATCCGTTAGGCAACGCGATCGAAGATCCGGTCACCGCGGCGGCGCAATTCCCCGGCGCGAACTGGGTGATCCGGGGCGAAGGCAACGTCATCCACGGTGCCCTCCGTCTCGAGGTGCGCTGATGGGCGGCGGATCGGCAGCGGCCCGGCCGGTCGGCCTTGCGCTCGCCGTAGTGGTCGCGTGCGCGACCGGCCCGCTGGCCGGCCAGGGGAGCCGGTGGACGGCCGGTATAGTCGTAGGCACCGCCCGGTTCGCTGGAGCCTCGTCCGAGATCACGCCGAGCCCGGCCGGGTTTCGCTTCGCGCCATACCGGCCGGTCTTCTACGGCCTATTCCTCGAGCGAGGTTCGAATGTTCGGGTCGGACTCCGGGTGGCGACCGCCTCATCGGCGGTGAGCCTCGAGGGCCACGGGCCGGCCGGAGCCGGCGGTGGGACAGTCAGCGTCGTAGCGGAGGGAGCGTTCCGGGTGGCGAGTGTTGGCGCTTTGGTCTCGGCTCCGGTGTTCCGCGTCTCGCCAAGCGCGTCGGTCCGCGCAGGGCTAGGCGGCCACTGGGAGAGATGGACGTCGCTCGGAGAAACAGCCCGTTCCCTCGTCGGGCTCGACGGCTCGGCACAATTCGAGCTATCGCTCGGCCGCCATTGGGTCACGCACGTATCAGCCGGCGCGGGTTTCGATCCCCGCTCACCATTCGCGGCCGGAGACCTGCCTAACGGCTTCGAGCCGGCCCACATGTGGCGGGTCGGGTTTGGTGCGGGAATGGGCTATCGCTGGTAGCTCGGCAGGTTTGAGGGATGGAAAGCCCGGCAGAGAGGCCGGGCTTTCCAGCCCCGACCGCGGTGGGTTCTAATCGCTCCGAAGCATTGTCTTGGGGTGAGCCCGTCGGCCGCGCTACGCCTTCGAGCCCCCAGTCCCAAGGTGCAAACCGCCGTCCATCCGCGGGGCGGTCGGCGCCACACCGCCTCCGCAGGCCCGGCAAAACCGGTCACCGATCTCGAGTCGCCCCTTGCAGCTCGGGCAGAGGGCGCCGGACTCGAGGGACGCGCCGCATGAAGAGCAGTAGCGCGCGTCCGGCTCCGGCCGGTCGCCGCATTGGGGGCAGGAGATCCTGTCTCCGGCTGGCACCGGGTCGAGGCGGGCGCGCATCCGCGCGCTCACGAGAGCCTCGGCTGGATCGGCGGGCTCGGCGTCGAGCAGCGCGAGCGCCTCCTGCCGGTACTTGGTCTTGAGGTCCGCGTAGTCGGCCTCGGACAGCTTGCCGGTCTCCCGCTCGAAGTCGAGATCACGGAGCGCCAGGAGGGCCTGGCCACGCGCTGTTTCCTCCGCGATCGGCGGATCGGCGAGCGACGGGGGAAGCTGCCGGGCAATGAAGGGAGCGAGGAGGAACCAGACGACGAAGATACCTAACGCTAGAACGGCGAGGACCTCGAGGATCATGCGTCGAGCTCGCGGAGCGCCCGTTCGAGCCGCTCGTCTTCGGGCGTCGGCGCCGCCCCGGCGGCGGGCACCGGCGCCGCGGCGACCGGCCGCCGGCGCTTGACCAGCACGAGCGCCAGGATCGATCCGGCCGCGAGGACCGCGGCACCGGGCACGAGGTACCCGAGCAGATTGAATCCTCTCGGGGCCGGGGCCATCAGGACCGACTCGCCGTACTTCGATACGAAAGCGGCGACCACGGCGCGCGCGTCACCGCCCTTCTTCACCAGGTCGAGCACTTCCCGGTGGAGCGCCGGCGAATACGTGCAGGAGAAATCGGTGGTGCGGCAGGTGTAGATGTCGAGCCCGCATCCGCAGGTGCAGTGAAGCCGCCGCTCGACCGCGACGATCCCCGGATCGTTGTCCTGCGCCGACACGATCGGCTGCAGCTGACCGACGAGCTCGGGCTGCTTGAGCGCGTCCGAGGAATCGCGGCCGGGCCGCTGGGGCAGCAGCAACGCGAACCCCGCCCCCGCACCACGAGCGAGAAAGCCGCGCCGATTCATGCCGGGACCTCGACCGACTCGCGGGCCGGCGCCAGCCGAGTGACCGGCGCCGCCTGCCACCCGCCCGGCCACATCGTGATGAGCCCGCCGACGACCAGGATGAGCCCGCCGAACCAGATCCACCAAACCAATGGATTCACGTGCACGGTAAACGAGGAGCGCTCGGACCCGTCGACCGACCCGGCGTATACGACATAGAGGTCTTCCCGGACCCCGCCTAACAGCCCCACCTCGGTGCTCGGCTGGAAGGTTGGCCGGCCGAAGCTGTCCATATACTGGCGCTTCTCCGACTTGATCACGCCGAGCTTCTTGCCGTCGCGGGTGACGTCGAGCGACGCCGCCGAGGCAACCCGGTTCAGCGCCTGATACTGGGACACGCCGAGAAAGCTGAGATTGTAGGTCGAGCCGAACGGGCTCTTGACTGCGACCGATTCGCCGGGGCGCAGCGTCACCTGCTGAGTGGTCCGAAACGCCGCGCCGACGAAGGCCACGAAGTACACCACGATGCCGACGTGAACGATGTACCCGCCATATCGGCGCCGGTTCCGGCCAACCAGCTGGCCCAGGGCTACCGGCACCGATTCGCCGTAGAGCCGCCCGCGGGCCCGGACACCGCGCCAGAACTCCTGGGCGACGGTGCCCAGGACGAACGCCGCCATGCTGAGCGCAATGAGCGAATAGCCGTTTCGGAGCCCCGCGCCGAAAAGCGCACCTAACGTGACGAGGGCGGTGATCGCCGGGACCACAAACTGGCGCCGAACGTTGGCGATCGAGGCCTTCCGCCAGGCGATCAACGGACCGATGCCGGTCAGAGCGAGGAGCAAGATCCCAAGCGGCACATTCACCCGGTTGAAGAACGGCGGGCCGACCGTGATCTTGGTTCCGCGAACCGCCTCCGAGAGAATCGGGAAGAGCGTGCCCCAGAGCACCGAGAACGCGATCCCCACGAGCAGCAGATTGTTGAACAGGAACGCGGACTCGCGGCTCACCAAGGCCTCGAGCTGAGCGTCCGGCTCGAGCTCGGGCCACCGGGTGTAGAGCAACGTGAAGGACAGCACCGCCAGCACGACGAGGAACCCGAGGAAGAAGTAACCGACCCCCGACTGGGTGAAGCTGTGCACGCTCGCAATGACGCCCGAGCGGGTGATGAACGTCCCGAAGATGCTGAGCAGGAACGCCCCGATCACGAGCCCCATGTTCCAGCGCTTGAGCATCCCGCGCTTTTCCTGGATCATCACCGAGTGGAGGAATGCGGTATTGACGAGCCACGGCAACAGGCTCGCGTTCTCGACCGGATCCCAGGCCCAATAGCCGCCCCAGCCGAGCTCGAGATACGCCCACCACATGCCGAGCGTGATCCCAACCGAGAGGAACGTCCACGACAAGAGGGCCCACTTCCGCATCGCCTGGATCCACCCCGACTCGAGCCGGCGAGCCAGCAACGCCGCAACAGCGAACGCGAACGGAATCGTCAGGCTGATGTAGCCGAGATAGAGTAGCGGCGGGTGGAAGACCATTCCCGGATGCTGGAGCTGCGGGTTGAGGCCCCGTCCGTCCGGCGGCGTGAACGGCAGCCGTTCGAACGGGTTGCTGCCCGAGAACAGCATGACGGCGACGAAGAAAACGATCACGCCGCTGGTGACGCCGGCCACGTATGGGAGCAGCTCTTCGTGTCGGCGGCTCGTCATCGCCTGGACCAGCGCGCCGAACATCGAGAGCACCAGCGCCCAGAACAACAGCGACCCCTTCTGACCGGCCCAAAACGCCGATATCAGGAAGTAGGTCGGCAGGTTCCGCGAGGTATAGGCGTAGACGTATTCGATGTTGAAGTCATGCGTGAAGAGGCCCTGCCACAGCGCGATCGCGGCGGCCCAAAGCACGATCGTCAGCGCGATCGGTGCGCGCCGGACCGCGAGCGCCACCGCCGGCCGATCCCGCCACCGCCCGCTGAACGCAGTGACCGCGGTCCAAATGCCCACCAGAAAGGCAGCCCATAGCGCAAACTCGCCGAGAAACGTCATCGCTCAGGCGGTCTTCTTGATCTTCTGAATCTCGGCGTCGTATCGTGAGCCGCACTTCGCCAGGACTTCGGTCGCGTGAAAGACGCCGTCCCGGCCCAGCTTGCCCTCGAGGATGACTTCAATGTCGTTGGCATCGGTGAAGGTGTCCGGCACCAGCCCAGTATAGGTCACCGGGAACTGGCTCGAGCCGTCGCTCACCTTGAAGTCCACGGTCTGGGTCGAGGCATCCCGGCGAATCGATCCCGGAACAACTTTAGCCCCGACCTTGAGCCCGACCTCGTGGAACGTAGGGTCCTTATCGGTCCGCTGGAGCAATTCGGTGGGGGTGAGGAAATAGACGCCCGTCTGCTTCACCCCGGTGGCAATGAGGAGCGCTACGCCGGCGACGATCACGGCAGCGCCCAGTGCGAACTTGGTTCCGGCCTTCATAGAGCACATCCCGCGAAATCGTAGGGTTGAAACATAATGCGGGAGCGGCTCCCAAGGCCGATTTGGCTCTGGAGGCCAGAGTGCCGGGCGTTCTTCGGCCCAGGGGCCAGCCCAGCCCGCCTCTTGGGAGCCTTGACCGGGATACTGGGCCACGGGCATACTATAGCTAGCTAGGCATAGCTGGCTGAAGATCGCTCACGGAGGCAGCCCCGATGCCCAAACCCAAGAACGACATCCTCCAGGGCACCCTCACGCTCCTTGTGCTCAAGACGGTGGCCCGGCGCCGGCTGCACGGCTACGGCATCACGAATCAGATCCAGCGGGCCTCGAAGGAGCTGCTCCGAGTCGAGGAAGGGTCGCTCTACCCCGCCCTTCACCGGATGGAGCAGGACGGCTGGATCAAGTCGGAATGGGACGTCACCGAGACGAACCGGCGGGCTCGCTTCTATGCGATCACGCCGACGGGGCGCAAACAGCTCGCCGAGGAGCAGGCCAATTGGGCCCGCCTCACGGAGGGCGTGTCCCTCGTCCTCAACCCTGCCTAACGAGGGACCATGGGATTGCTCAATCGCCTGATCAGGACAGTCTGGCGCCGCGACCGCGAGGCGGCCGACGTCACCGAGGAGCTCGAGTTCCACATCGAGGAGCGGATCCGCGACAGTGTCGCCGCCGGCATGCCTGAGCCCGAGGCGCGCCGCGACGCAAAAAACCGCTTCGGCAACGCGGCCGCGCTCCGAGAGGAAACGCGCGACACCGACCTGCTCGGCGCGCTCGACGCGCTGATCCGGGAATCCGGCCAGGCGCTACGGAGCCTCCGCAAGCGCCCCGGCATCGCCGTCACGGCGATCTTCTCCCTGACGCTCGGGATCGGTGCGACGAGCGCGATGTTCAGTGTGGTCGACGCGGTGCTCCTCAAGCCGCTCGCGCTTCCCGACCCGGCCGCGCTAGTGCAGCTCCGGGAGTACAAAGGCGGCGAGTCGGTCGGCGGCGGTCCCGCGCGGCTCCGCGACTGGCAGGCGCAGGCCCGAAGCTTTCAGGGAATGACCGGTTACTACGGCACCGGTGAGACGCTCACCGGGCGCGGCGAGCCCGCGCGACTGCAGGCGATTCGGACCTTTGGTCCGTTTCTGAGCGTGCTCGGCGTGAGTCCCGCCATCGGTCGGGCGTTTACCGCGGAAGAGGAACGGGGCCTCGAGGCGCCCGTCGTGATCTTGAGCGACGGCTTCCGGCGCCGTCTCGGCGCGGGGCGCGACGTGCTCGGAGCGCGCCTGACGCTGAGCGGAGTGGCAACCACCGTCATCGGCGTGTTGCCGGCGTCATTCGACTTCGCGGCGGACATGGACGTGCTCAGCCCAGCCCCGCTCCAGTTCCACTCAATGGGCCGGCAGGCGCGCTTCCTCGCGATCGTCGGCCGGTTGGCACCAGGGCGCACCGCCGAAGGGGCCGGTGCCGAAGTCGAGACGATCGCGAACCGGCTGGCGCTGCAGTATCCGGCGACGGACAGCAGCGTCCGCGCGACCCTGGTGCCGCTCCAGGAGGCCGCGAGCGGCGAGGCCCGGCAACCGCTGCTGCTCCTCCTCGGCGCGGTCGCGCTCGTGCTCCTGATCGCGTGCGTCAACGTCGCGAGCCTGTTGCTGGCCCGCGGGGCGGAGCGCCGGCACGAGGCCGCGATCCGGGTTTCGTTAGGCGCGAGCCGATGGCGTCTCCTCCGGATGTATCTGTTCGAAGGCGCCTGGCTCGCGCTCGCGGGCGGCGGCGCCGGACTCGTCGTGGCCCGGCTCTCGGTCCCGCTGCTCCAGCGGATCCTTCCGGCCGGTCTCCCACGTCTCGCGGCGGCGGCGCTCGACTGGCGGGTCGCGGGCTTCGCCGCCCTCATCGCGATCGGCGCCGTTCGCGACGGCGGCCGGGCCACCGCGACGTCCGGCCGGCTGGCGGC
>JBDTOH010000208.1:0-9194 GCA_039933355.1 Gemmatimonadota bacterium
GAGCATGCCGAGAACCCCGACCGAGCGGGTGCTGTGGGCCGCGGTTTCGCTCGGGGCCGGAGTCGGGGAGGAGATCAGCTACCGCGGCGTGTTCACCAGTCTGCTGGCCCGGATCCTGCCGCTCGAGGTGGCTGTTTCAATCGCGGTGGTCGCGTTTACGGTCGCGCACGCGGGGAGAGGCTGGCGGGATCTCACCGTTATCGGCGTGATCGCGATCCTCATGCACGGCCTCGTGCTCTGGACCGGATCGCTGTACCTCGCGATGGCGGTCCACTTCGGATCCGACCTTGCCGCCGGACTGACGTACGGCCGGCTCGGCGACAAATACGGGTATCCGGCTGAACCCCTCCCGCCGCCGGAGCCGGCGGCGACCGCCTAACGAGTGCCTAGCGGTTGGACCGCTCAAACTCCTTCATGAGCTCGACCAGCGCCGTCACGCTCCCGGCCGGGCAGGCGTTGTAGATGCTCGCCCGCATCCCGCCGACTGAGCGGTGGCCCTTGAGGCCGGAGAACCCGCGCTTCTCCGACTCACTGCAGAATTTATTCTCGAGCTCTTCGGTCGGGGCCCGGAAGCAGACATTCATCAGGGAGCGGCTGCCCGCCGCCGCGGTACCGCGGAAGAAGTCGCTCTGGTCGAGGAAATCATAGAGCAGTTTGGCCTTCTCCTCGTTGCGTTCGGCCATCGCCGCGAGGCCGCCCGTTTCGCCGATCCATTTGAGCACCTGCCCGACGACGTAGATCCCCATGGTGGGCGGCGTGTTGTGGAGCGACTTGTCCTTGACGTACGTCCGGTACTGGAGCATCGTCGCGAGCTTGGACGACCCCAGCTCCGCCAGGTCGTCCCGAATGATGACAAGCACGATGCCCGACGGCCCCAGGTTCTTCTGGGCGCCGGCGTAGATGAGACCGTATTTGGCCACGTCGATCGGGCGGCTGAACATATCGCTCGAGGTATCCGCGATAAGCGGCACGCCCGAGGGCACCGGCGGCTCCGCGCGCCATTGGGTGCCGAAGATGGTGTTGTTCGTCGTCAGGTGGACGTAGCACGGATTGTCCGAGTACTTGATCGCGTCGACTGCGGGAATCGCGCTGTAGTTGGTCGGCTCGCCGGTCACCGCGACATGCGTCGTCCCGAACTTCTGGGCCTCCTTGACCGCCTTCTCCGACCACGCGCCTGTGAGCAGGTAGTCCGCCGTGCGGCCGGAAGGGAGCAGATTCATCGGCACCATGGCGAACTGCTGGGTCGCGCCCCCCTGGATGAACAGAACCCGGTAGTTGTCCGGAATGCCCGCCAGCTTACGCGCCGCAGCCTCGGCGTCAGCGATCACCTTCTCGAACAGCTTGCCGCGATGGCTGTGCTCCATGATGCCCATGCCGGAGCCGCCGATGTTCCAGATATCCTGCTTGGCCTGCTCGAGCACGGACTCCGGAAGGACGCCGGGCCCGGCGTTGAAGTTGTGAATGCGGTCGGTCATGGCCGTTTCCTGAGAGAAAGCGATGGTGCGGACCTCACCCGATGGCGGCGAGGTCCACGCTGATGACGTGCGGATTCCCGCCCTTGATCTCGGCGAGCGCCTGATCGGTCGGCTTGCCGGAGACGTGAATCCGGGCGTTGGCGGCTTCGGAGCCGTGGTAGGCGATGTTCTCGACTTCCTCGACGTTGATCTGTTCCTCCAGCAAGACACGGAACACGTGAGCGAGCACGCCCGGCCGGTTCTGATGGCGCACCGACAGCACGTGAGTCGCGGCGCTCTTGGCGAGGCGGTTCACGCAATGGGGCGCCTTGCCGGTCTCGAGAAACGCCTCGACGATCCGGATGGTCTCGTGCGCAATGGCGATCTGAGCCTGGTCGGTGGACGCACCGACGTGGTGGGTCGCGAACACTCCAGGGGCCCTTGCGATCGCGCTGTCGAACGTGCCCTTCCCTCCCGCCGGCTCGTTCTGGAAGACGTCCAACCCGAACCGAATGCCCTGCTCTGCCGCCGCGGCGAGCATCGCGGCCTCATCGCCGACGCTGCCGCGCGCCGTGTTGATGAGGTACGCGCCCGGCTTCATCGCAGCGAGGAATGTCGCATCGATCAGGTTCTTCGTCTCGGGCGTTCCCGCCACGTTTACGGAAACGACATCGGAAAGGCGAGCGACCTCGAGCGGCGTCTGGCAGTAACCGATGCCGAGGCGGGTGGCCTCCTCGATCGTGAGCTGGCGGGACCACGCCACGACCTGCATCCCGAACGCCTGAGCCCGCTTGGTGACCTCTCGCCCGATCTGCCCCAAGCCCACGATCCCGAGCGTGCGGCCGTGGAGGCCGCGGGCGTTGGAGTACTCGCTCTTGTTCCAGATCCCCTTCCGGATATCGCTGACCTGATCCGGAATTCGCCGGTCGCAGGAGAGAATGAGGCCCATGACCAGCTCGGCCACTGCGATCGAGTTCTTGCCGGGGCAGTTCGACACGAAGACGCCGAGGCGGGACGCCGCCTTCACGTCGATCGTGTCGATTCCGGCGCCGGCGCGAATGACGAGCGAGAGCGACGAGCCCGCCTTGAGCGCGGCCTCGGTCACCTTCTTGCTCCGGACGATCAACACTTTCGGATCCAGCTCCGCCATCAAAGCAGGCAGGTCGTCCGCCTTCACATCGGGACGCTCGAGAACCGTGCACCCCAGGTCCTTCAATCCGTCGACGCCGACTTTCTCGAACTTGTCGGCGATCAGCACTTTGGGCATCTAAACGTTAGGCAGGTGAGAGTTAATCCAGGGTGTGAACGAAGAGGCCGCTCTTGAGCTTGGGCTCGAACCAGGTGGACTTGGGCGGCATGACGCCGCCACTGTCGGCCACGGTCGTGAGCTGCTCGATCGTCACCGGATGGAGGGAGAACGCGACGGCCATCTCGCCCGAATCGACCCGCCGCTCGAGCTCGTCTGTCCCCCGAATCCCGCCCACGAAGTCGATCCGTTTATCGCTGCGGATGTCGCCGATTCCGAGAACGGGAGCGAGCAGGCGGTCGTACAGGATCTCGACGTCGAGCGACTTGATGAACCCACCCCGGTTGATCGTCTCCGGATCGATTTCGAGGCGATACCAGTGCCGGTCGACGTAGACGCCGATGACGCCGGCCTTCTCCGGACGAACGGCGGAGTGGGCCGGGCTAACCCGGCCCACCTCCGGCAGCCTCGCGAGAAACTGCACCGGCGTCATGCCGTTGAGATCCCGGACCGCGCGGTTGTAGGGCAGGATCGCGAGCTGATTCGTCGGGAAGAGCACGGCGAGGAACCAGTTGTACTCTTCTTTCCCGGTGTGGTTCGGATTCGCGTCGCGCCGCTCCCGCCCCGCGCGCCACGCGCTCGCGCATCGGTGATGCCCGTCGGCGACGTAGAAGTGCGGGATCCTGCGAAAGCTGTCCACGTACGCGCTGGAATCCGTAACCCGCCATACCCGCTGGCGCACGCCGTCGGCGGAAGTGAAGTCGTAGAGCGGCTTGCCCGCCATGATGTCCTTGTTGAGCCGCTCGATGTACGGCTGGCCCTCGTAGGTCAGGAACACCGGTTCGGCATTGGCGCGCAGCGTGAGGACATGACGGGTGCGATCGTCCTCTTTGTCCTTCCGGGTCCGCTCGTGCTTCTTGATGAGATCGTTCTCATAGTCGTCGATGTGGACGCAGCCGACGATCCCGACCTGGGCCCGACCCCCCATCGTAAGCTCGTACAGATACAGCGACGGCTCCCGCTCCTGAATCAGCGTCCCGTCGCTCATGAAAGCCTGCAGATTTGACTTGGCTTTGTCGTAAACCCGGTCGTCGTAGGGGCTCACATCGGCGGGAAGGTCGATATCGGAGCGGCCGACATGGAGAAAGCTGAAGGGGTTGCCGTGCGCGAGCGCCGCAGCCTCAGCCCGGTCGACCACGTCATAGGGAGGGGAGGCGACCCGCTCGGCGATTTGAGGGTCCGGCCGCCAGGCCCGAAACGGTTTGAAACGGATGGAGCGCTCCCAGCAAAAGTCGGGGTCAGAGCCACGCATGCTAGCGGGCGGAAGGTTCTCCCGTCAAGGGTTTGACGGGAGCCTGCCTTCGCCAACCAGCTGCGTGGCCCCGCGGGCTACCGCATCGGCGCCGCGCGCGTGAACGCCACCCGTCTCACCCGGCCACCTGTGAGCGCAAATCCGGTGACCTTGGTGCCTTCCCGCCGGAATCGGAGCGTCCCGAAGTCGCTTATGAATCCATCCGCATACGCCGGCCTGAGCTCGACCTCCGGGAATTTGCGACGGGCCAGGAAAAGCTTCCCGTCTTTCACCTTGAGCTCGTATGACACGCCGAGCTCATCGCTCCAGTACGTGCCGGCGAACCCGCCGAGCTCGGCGCCACTCGGAGCAAACGCCGGCACGCGGTCATAGTTGAACAACACGTGATCGCCCTGCATGACCTTGACGTTCGCCGGGGCCGCTGGGGCGGGCGGAGAGATATCCATGACCAGGCCGAAGAGCGTAAACCGGCGCGGTCCGAGCGACGTGAGGGTTGCGCCGAAGTTCGTGAGCACGAGCGCGGTGTCTTTGCGGACGAGCTGCCATGCCTCGTCGGAGTTGGGGTTCTTGTAAACGCCCGCGACCACATCGAGCTCGGCGTTGGTGAGCCGGACCGGTGTCATGCTGACCGCTTCGGCGGGTTTGGTCAGCTTGTCCTCGAGGAGGACTCGGGCGACGCTCCTCGCGTATTGGCCCGGCGAGGCGTCCGCGAAGTTGCAGGTGACTGCGATCGCAATACCCTGGGTGGGAAACCTGAGCACATCGGCCCGGTATCCCGCGTCGGCGCCGCCGTGTCCCACAATGGCCAAGCCCTGATAGTTCTCGAGCGAGAGGCCAAAACCGTACTTGATGTCGCTCCCTTTGTTGAGCTTGCCCGACACCTGCGCCTCATCGATGAGCTTGCGGCTTCCAACCTTGCCCGACGTGAAGTTCTGCTCCCACTTGAGCAGGTCCTCCACCGTGGTCTGGAGGCTCGTGGCGCCGTCGTTGTCGAACACGGGAATGCTGATCGCCCAGCCGCCGGTGGCGCGCTTTTCATAGGCCGACGTGCGGTTAGGCACGATCATCGTGTGGTCGTTGTGAAAATGGGTGTCCAGCATGTCGAGCGGGCGGAAGATGTTGGCTTCCGCGAACTCACGGAGCCGCTGGCCGCTCACCCGCTTGACGATGATCGCGAGCAGGGTGTACCCGGAATTGCTGTAGAGGTTCTCGTCGCCCGGATTGAAGTTGAGCGACTTCTGACGGGTGACGATCTCGAGGACGTCGTCTTCGGTGATGGGATCGTCGGGTCGCCAACCCGCCCAGCCGAGCAGCTCCCACTGGTCGCGGATGCCGCTGGTATGGTACATCAAGTGCCGGATGGTGATCGGCTTGCCGTAGTCGGGCAGCTCGGGAATGTATTTGTGGACATCGTCGTCGATCGACAGCTTGCCCTGGTCGGCGAGGAGGCCGACCGAGAACGCCGTAAACTGCTTCGAGATCGATGCGACGTGGAAGATCGATTTGGGCGTGATGGCAAGGCCGTACTCGAGATTGGACATCCCGTAGCCCCGCTCATAGATCACCCGGCCCTCTTGGCCTACACCCAGGGCGCAACCCGGCCGGTCGGTGTGGTCGAACGCCGCGAACACGCTGTCGATCCGGCGAGCTTTGGCCGCGTCCACAGCCTGTGCCGTGACGACACCTGCGAACGAAACACTCGCCGCGACCGTTCCGAGAATCCACTTCATTGCCATCCGCTCAATCCCGTGTGTGAGTGAGAAATCCGCTGCGATCTATGGCTCGCGGTAGACTACGCCGCCCTTCATCACCAGCCTAACCTTACGAAGCGCCCCGATGTCGCTGCTCGGATCACCGTCGACGGCGATTAAATCAGCCACCAGTCCCGATCGGATCTCGCCCCGGTCGAGCAGGTGGAGAGCGCGGGCGCCGATCGACGTGGCCGAGCGAACTGCGTCGATCGGCTTCATGCCGTAATCCACCATGAGCTCGAGCTCGCGCGCGTTGTCGCCGTGGGCGAAGACGCCGACATCGCTTCCGTTGATGATGGTCACGCCGGAGGCGAGCGCCGCCTTGAAGCTCGCGCGCTTCGCGACAATGTCCGCGGGCTCCGGTCCGGCACCCTTCTTCCAGCCACGGTACTGATCGATCGCATCGCCCGCCGCCACGGTCGGGCAGAAGGCGACGCCGCGCTCCGCCATCAGCTTGAAGACCTCGAGAGTGCCCTTGTCGCCGTGCTCGATCGTGGCGACCCCGGCGAGGGTAGCCCGACGCATTCCTTCGGCAGTGGTCGCGTGAGCGACGACACTACGGCCGCTCGACTTGGCGGTTTCGACGATTCGGGTGAGCTCCTCCACCGAGAAGGTCGGACGCGCCTCCCCATTCGGGCCCCACCCGTAGTCGGCGTAGACCTTGATCCAATCGGCGCCCTTCCCGATCTGGCTCCGCACGACCCGAGTGAGCGCCTCGACGCCATCCGCTTCCTCGGCCCCCTGCGGTATGTCCCAGCGGGGATCAAACCCCTTGGGCGCATAGCTTCCGGTCGCCACGATCGCCCGAGTGGTCACGAGCATGCGAGGGCCGGGGATGATACCCTCCTCGATCGCCTCCTTGAGGCCTACATCGGAATAGCCGGCGCCTTCCGTCCCGAGGTCTCGAATCGTAGTGAACCCCGCGAGCAACGTGTTCCGCGCGTGCACGGTCGCGCGGCTGATCCGGACGGCCAGCGGCTCCTTGAGAACCTGATCCGCCCAGGGCGTCTCATTATATGGATGGAGCAACAAGTGAGAGTGCGCTTCGATCAAACCCGGCAGGAGCGTCATTCCGGTGAGCCGCCGCTCGGCAGCGCCCGGCGGAACCGCGACATCCGCACGAGGGCCGGCCGCTTTGATCACGCCGCCCTCGACGACCACGATCCAGCCCCGCTGCAGCGTGGTCCCGTCGAAGACCTGGTCGGGCACCAGCACGGACTGGGCGAGCGCGGACCGGCCGAGGAGCCCGCTGATCAGGAAGAACAGCAGGCCTGGTCTATAGTTAGGCATTCATCGCTCCGTAGATGGTGCAGCATGGTGCGGTGACGGCCTAACGCAAAGGCCGCCCTGCCGCCTTGCCGCCTTGCCGCCTTCCGTTCCTACCGCTGTCCAATCGTATCGAGCCGGGCGGCTCGGGCCCGCGCCGAGTCGGCCACGTCGAGCGCCTTGGTCACGCCCCGCGCGCCGGGAATGCCCGAGCGGCCCAACGCCTCCTGGCGCTCGCGCGTGGTCAGCGTGTCCGTGGCCGCGGCTTCGGGCTCGGCCTTCTTCGCCGAACACCCCGCGACCAGCATCACCGCCGCAACCGCCGCGATCCATCGGCGAATCATCGGGCCTCCTCGGAAACGATGGCGAGCCAATCCCCTTTGGGGCTCACGGCCAGCCGGCCGATCTTCTGAAGCCCCGGCCCTTTCAACTCGGCGATCTGCACGAACGCCGAATCTATGCCGGGGCGGAACCGATAGAGTCGCGGGCCGGCTCCCATGAGAATCGCGCCGTCCGGCGTCCAGGCGTAGTCCTGACTGCCGGGCACCGTCTTGACGACCGGCGTGAGCACACCCGTCGCCGGATCGACTTCCACGATCCACGTCGTTCCCTCGGCGACGACCTGCGTGACGCTGATGAGCCTGGTCTTGGGAACTCGGTGGAGCGACCGGCCTACATTCGAGAGCAGCGAGCGGGTGTCGCCCGAGCCGACGTTGGCAACCACGAGAGTCGCCGGCGAGCCCAGCACATAGAGCGCCACCGTCGTCGCGTCCGCCCATGCATGGTAGCCGACCGGCTTGACCCGCTCGACGATGATCCGGGGCGCGCCGCCCGCGAGCGGAAAGGCCCACAGGCGCTGGGTCGAGTCGCGCTCGACTCGGATGACCGACACTTCCTTGCCGCCCGGCATGACCGTGGCCGAGTATTCGCTCTCCGGCGTGTCGGTGAATTTCGTCGCGGCGGCGCGGCGCAGATCGTATTTGTAGATGTCGGCCTGGGCATCCTCGCGAGTCGACGTATAAAAGAGGACCCGTCCATCGGGCGAGAACGAGGGCTGATTGTCGTAGCCGGGCCGATTCGTGAGGTTCTTGGGCTCGCCGACTTCAAGGCCGGATCCGCGCCGGGTCAGCTTCGCCAGATACACCTCGGTCCCCGGGGCCTGCGCGCTGAGCGGTGCGGCCAGGGCGAGCCCAGCGGCCCATGGGAAAAGCATTTGGCGCATTTTGGGATTCCTGGGTACGTTGGACGGGTGCCCGGGCCGGACCCTCACTCGTCGCTCCTCGTTTGAACGCCACTACAAACAACCGCTTTTACTGTCCGGAGGAAAGATGCCGAATCGGCCCGACTCTCTGCGTGCGCTGGCGGCGACCCGCTGGCGCATCGCGATCAGTCTCACCGTGGCGATGGTCGTCATCTACTTCGGGTTCATTCTCCTGATCGCGTTCGACAAGGAGCTGATGGGACATCTTGTCGCTCCGGGTCTCAGCGTTGGCATCATCGCCGGCGCTCTGGTCATCGTCAGCGCCTGGATCCTGACGTGGGTCTACGTTCGCTGGGCGAACCGGCACTACGATCCGGCGCTCGAGCGGCTCCGCGGACCGGAGGGGAGATGACGGGGCTTCTTCAAACCGCGCCCGCTCCGGCGAGCACCGCGATCGGCCAGCCGAACACAGTCGCCATCGCCTTCTTCTTTGTCTTCATCTCGATCACGCTCGGCATCACGTATTGGGCGGCTCGTCGCACCAAGACGACGGAGCAGTTCTACGCCGCGGGCCGGTCGATCAGCGCGGGCCAGAACGGCCTCGCGCTCGCCGGCGACTACATGAGCGCGGCCTCATTCCTGGGTATCGCCGGTCTCGTCGCAACGACCGGGTTCGACGGCCTCATCTACTCGACCGGCTGGCTGGTTGGGTGGCCGGTGGTGCTGTTCCTGATCGCCGAGCCGCTCCGGAACCTCGGACGGTACACGTTCGCGGACGTGGTGGCGCTCTACCGGCAGCAAGGCCCGATCCGGACCGCGTCCGCCATCGGGACGCTCTCGACCGTCATCTTCTACCTCACGGCCCAGATGGTCGGCGCCGGCGGTCTCATCAAGCTGATGTTCGGGCTCAGCTACGAGACCGCGATCGTCATCGTGGGCGCGGTGATGATTCTCTACGTCCTCT
>JBDTOH010000209.1:0-9191 GCA_039933355.1 Gemmatimonadota bacterium
GCTCACCACGGCGGAGATCGCCCATGCGTTCCTGGTGCCGGAGGCGACCATGGCGCAGCGGATCAGCCGGGCGAAGCAGAGCATCAAGGCGTCGAAGGTCCCGTTCAGCATGCCCACCGATAGAGAGCGGGACGAACGCCGCAGCGCTGTGCTCCATGTCCTCTACCTGATCTTCAGCGAAGGCTACACGAGCAGCATCGGGCCGGATCTCCACCGCACCGACCTCTCCAACGAGGCGATCCGGTTGACCCGCGCCGTGCACACACTCATGCCTAACGACGGTGAAGTCGCGGGATTGCTTGCGCTCATGCTCCTGACCGACGCCCGGCGGGCTGCGCGGACCGGCTCGAACGGTGAGCTGATCCCGCTCGACGAGCAGGATCGCGCACTGTGGGACCGGAGGCTGATCGGTGAGGGGACCGCGCTCGTCTCGGAAGCGCTCTCCAAGGGGACGGTCGGCTCGTATCAGCTCCAGGCCGCGATCGCGGCCCTGCACGACGAGGCAGCGCGCTTGGAGGACACCGACTGGCCCCAGATCTTCGCGCTCTACGGTTTGCTCACGCGCATGTCCGACAATCCTATGGTGGCGCTCAACCACGCGATCGCCGCCGCGATGGTCCACGGTCCAATGGCGGGGCTCGAGCTGCTCGAGGCACTCGATACCGATCCACGCATGGCCGGCCACTACCGCCTCGACGCCGTCCGCGCCCACCTCTTGGAGATGGCCGGCGACCGCGAGCGCGCGCTTCGGCACTACCGAGCCGCCGCGGAACGCACCACGAACATCCCGGAGCGGAATTACCTGACGACCAAGGCGGCTCGACTGGCCTCGTAACATCCCTCGCAGTAATTCCTTTCATCGGAGACTTGCTGGGTCGGCGGGACTTCCGGATCCGCGACTGCGGGCCATATTGCGGGCGTTCCGGCGCACGGGCAGCGCTCCGACCCAACCGGTCAGGCCACGAACCCTTCGTCCGACCACTGTCTAAGTCCACCGACGCGCGAGGAGGACCGCATGACCACCGAGAGATCCAAGAGCGAGCCGGCCGACCCGGCAGCGACTACCGACCACGAGATCGCACAAGTCGAGCGGGCCAACGCGAGCGGCCTCCAGCCGATTGTCTTCGTCCACGGCCTTTGGCTGCTGCCGAGCAGCTGGGACCGCTGGGCGACCATGTTCGAGGAGGCCGGCTTCATCGCGCTCTCGCCCGGCTGGCCGGACGACCCCGAGACCGTCGCCGAGGCGAACGCGCACCCGGAGGTTTTCGCCCACAAGACCGTCGGGCAGGTGGCGGACCATTTCGAGGCTGTGATCCGCCGGCTGCAGCGAAAGCCGGCCATCATCGGCCACTCCTTCGGCGGCTTGCTCGCGCAGATCCTCGCGGGACGCGGGTGCGGGTCGGCCACGGTCGCCATCGACCCGGCGCCGTTCCGCGGCGTGCTGCCACTGCCTTTCTCTGCTCTTAAGTCGGCGTTTCCCGTGCTCAAGAACCCGGCGAACCGACATCGTGCGGTCCCGCTGACCTACGAGCAGTTCCGCTACGGCTTCGCCAACGCGGTCACTGAGGACGAGGCGAAGCAACTGTACGAGACCTTCGCTGTGCCGGCGTCAGGCGCCCCGCTCTTCCAGGCCGCGACCGCCAACCTCAACCCGTGGACCGAGGCGGCGGTGGATCACGACAACCCCGAGCGCGGCCCGCTCCTGATCATCTCGGGCGAGAAGGACAACACCGTCCCGTGGGCGATTGCCAACGCGTCGTTCAAGCAGCAACAGAAGAATCCCGGAGTGACCGAGATCGTCGAGATCAAGAACCGCGGTCACGCGTTGACGGTGGACAGCGGATGGCGAGAGGTCGCCACGACAGCGCTCGCCTTCATCCGGCGTTTCGTCTGAGCAGGTAGCGGCGGGGGTACGGCGGGAATGCAGCAGGCACGTCCGGCCGTCCCCGGCAATTCCCGCGGATGGTCTTCGGAGTGTCGCTATTCGCTAGGACCAACCCGAGGACAATTCGTTGGGCGGACGCACCATCGCCACCGTCGCCTGCGAAGGGACGAACCCGTGGAGCCGATTTTCGAAGTGGTTCTCGAGAGCGACGAGGGGGTAGCGCGGCTGCTTCGAGCCGCTCCTGAGATGGGTCGGTCTCGAATGGCGCGTGACTATCTGGTCGAAGCGATTCCGCACTGGCTCTATGTGGGCGACACGCCCCTTCATCTCGCGGCCGCGGCCCTGCGTTCAGCCGCGGCCGGCCTTCTGCTCCGGCGCGGAGCCCACGAGCCGTCAGCCAGTTGCTCGCTCTCGGAGCTCAGCCTCAATCCAGGCTCGGCAAACGGGGCTCCTCGCCTCTCCATCTGGCGGTTCAGTCGACCGGCGCCGGGGGCACCGCCGGGTCGCTGGACCAACAACTGGAGATCATCGCTCTTCTGCTCCAGCGCGGTGCGGACCCCGCGCTCGCCGACGCGACCGATCGCACGCCGCGCGATTGGGCGAGGAACCCGCGCATATTGGCGGCGCTAGCCGGGGCCGCCGGGCCGTGATCACGTTAGGCGCTTCGCCCGCGCGACCAATTGGACGAAGGGCCGTGTCGCCGTCTCCTGCGGTGCCGGCCGGTACCACGCCGGTCACGCCCCCCAGATCTCCTTGGCAAACCTGAGATAGTTCAGGCCTAACACCTTCTCGATCTGCACTGTTCGGAGCCCCGCCTTTCCAAGCGCCCGGTACAACGTCCTGAACTGATCCGGCCCCGTAAGCCCCTCTGCAAACGGCAGAATATTCGGATCCTCCCCGGTCGCCGCCCGGTGATTTTCGACCCGCTCCCTCACGAATTCCGCCCAGAACGCCCGCACCGCCCCCGCCTCGCCGGGATCTACGATTCCGTAATCGCTCCCGATCCCGACGTGATCCTCACCGCAGACATTGATCGCATGCCGGATGTGGGCGACCACATCGTCCACGGTGGCGGCTCGGCCCTGGGCCACGAACATCACGAAGTAGATGCCGATGTAGCCACCCTTGTCCGCCACCAGCTTGAGCTCCTCATCGGTCTTGTTGCGGGGCACGTCGACGATGGCCTTGCAGCCGGTGTGATTGATCGAGATCGGCGCCTTCGAGGCCCGCGCGGCATCGAGGCAGATCTGGCGTCCGCTGTGCGAGAGGTCGACCATGACCCGGCGTTCGTTCAGTCGCGCGACGACCTCATGGCCGAACGGCGTCAGCCCCGGATCGCCCGGCGCCATCGACCCGCCGCCGAGCTGGTTGAGCGGGTTATAGGTGAGCTGAATGCACCGGACGCCGAGGTTGGCGAAGGTATCGACGCGCTCGACTTTGTCGCCGACCATCGCGGCGTTTTGAAACCCGTAGATGATGCCGATCTTTCTTTCGGCCTTCGCCCGGCGGATGTCCGCCGTCGTATAGACCTTCATCAGCTGGGAGGGATGAGATCGAATGAAGGCGTCGTACTCGGCGACCGCCGCGATGGTCGACTCGAAGTTGTCGTCTCCGGACAGGGTCATGTTGAGAGCGGTCATGCCCGAGGCCTTCCCCGCCAGCAGCGCGCGAGTCGTGATCAGCGCCGGCGGACCGGGCGGCAGTGGCGCGTACGTTTCGTCCAAGCCACCGAGCCCGTTGATGACGATCAGGTTGCGGAGCGGATCGCTCTCCGGCTTGGCGGGCGCCGGGGCCTGCTCGAGATCAGGCCGCGAGCCTGCGATCAGATGACCCGCGGACAAGGCGCCGAGCGCGATGGTGGACGTGGACCGCAGGAACGAGCGGCGATCGGTCATGTCAAGACCTTGAAGTGGAGGTTCGGCTGTCGTCGGAGGCACGTCCCGCAGGGGACGACCTCAATGTATCGGCCCGCCCGTGATCAAGCTACGGCGGCCGCTCCCAGACCGTTACTTGCTTGTGGTCGACACAGCGCTGGTCGTTCGGGAAGTGCGCACGTTCTTGCTCCCAGAATGAGAATGCCCGTCTCACGCCGTTCAGCCTATCGCTTGAGTGGGCGAATGTATTGCGCGTGCAGCGAATCGTAGACCGCGAGAAGGCCGGCGACGTTCCCGTCCCGGTCGAACAATCCGCTCCGCGCGTTGAGCGGCTCCCAGATCGCGGCGCCCTTACCCATATCGTTGGGAAGACCGAACACGATATCGTGCACCGGCCGCTTGAAGTCGGCGTACTCCACGACATTCACGGGCTTGTGATACCGGCCGGCGAGGTCATGGAGATTGCGGGCGAGATCCTCCAGGGTTCCGTGCCAGCGGGGATAATAGGACAGGCCGATGATATCGAACTTCACCCCCCGCGCGATCATGTTGTCGAGCCAGAACCTCGCCTCCTCGTTCTGCCCACCTAGCGCAATGTGCATCATCACCGGCATCCCGGGATTCACCGCTTCGACGCCCGCGACGCCGGCGCGAAGCAGACCCGCCAACTGATCCAGGTTGCCGATGTGACCGTCCGGCCAGAGAAGCCCGTGGTTGATCTCATTCCCGACCTGCACCATGTCGGGCATGGTTCCCTGCCGCTCCATGGCCCGGAGCACCGCGGTCGTGTACTGGGTCACCGAATCCCGAAGCGCCGAGTATTCGAGCGTGGCCCACGCGAGCGGCTTGTTCTGTTGCTGGGGGTCGGCCCAGTAGTCGCTGTAGTGGAAGTCGAGCAGGAACCCCAACCCGGCGGCTTTGACGCGACGAGCCATGCTGAGGGTCGAGTCCAGTCCACAGAATCCGACCCCGGGAGAATAGCCTTTGGGGTTCTCCGGCTTCACGAAGATTCTGAGACGGATGAGGTTGAACCCGTGACGCTTGAGCAGCTCGACGGCATCGACCCGCTTGCCGTTCTCGTGGAATTCCCGGATTCCCTGCCCGAATCGTCCCGTCCCGCTCTCGATCTCTGGAAGGAACGAGATGTCCGCGCCGATCATCCGGCCGATGGCCTTGGTCGTAGGGCGGAGCTGGTCGGCGGTGGGCGTCATCAGCCGCACGTCCGCCGGTATGGTGTGGATTTCGTGGGCGCCCGCGAACAGCGTCCCTGAACGGGCTTCGACCTCGACCTTCCCGGGCGAGGTGCCCGCCCGAAAGCCAAGCATCCTCACTCCATGCACCAGGGCCACCGGGATATACCGCGCGTTTCCGGTATCCGAGACGGCGGCCAGGCTCCGGCCATCCGGTGCGGTGATCGTACCATCGCCGGTTAGGTAGATCCGAATCGAATCGGTCGACGACGTGACCTCGCGTCCGAGGCTATCGGTGACGGCGATCCGGAGGCGGGTGCGATCCTTTCCGTTGGCCCTGAGCGTGGTACTGTAGCTCGTCAGCATAACCGCGACCGGCTTGCCCGACTCCACTCGACTCACCGAAGAGAAGTCCCGCACCTGGCTCGCGGCCTCTGAACGGCGGCCGAGCGCCAAACCGCCCAGGATGATCATCATGATCGTCGGCGTGCTCATGGCACCTCCTTACGGGGTCGAGTCGGATGGCAATGCGCCCGCGGGTTACGCCTTCACTTGTCTCAGTCGATCGCGACCGGATCGCCCACGCGGACCCGTCCAACCGAGAGCACGTCTCCCTTCACACCGACGTTGCCGCCGTTGTGCTCGAACGCGGCCGCAAGCACCGCGGGGTCCGGCCCGAGCCCCGCCTGATCGAGATTGACCATCACGCATCGGATACACGGCTTCACGATCCGAATCCGGACCGCGTCCCCAATCCGAACCACACGCCCGACCCAGTCGTTCTCGACGAACCCGCTCGCCGCAGTCTCGATCACGATGTTCGGCCGAAACCGGCGCGGCTCGAACCGGCTTCCAGGTACCCGAGACCTCAGCTCCATCAGGGTCGCCGAGGTCACGAGATGGAGGATCCCGCTGTCGAAGAACGTGCCCGGCGGCATCACGTGCTCGGTCAGCTCATCGCGATACAGGCGGCCTTGGTACAGGAGGTTCGGCTGGTCGGGCCAGTGATATTCGAAGCTGGCGCCCTCCGGCGGCGTCGACGTGAGACTCACCGACCGCCCCAAGCGGGCGGAGAGTAGCGCATCGAGCTCAGGACCCGGAACGCGGCTCATGCTGGTCCCATCCGGGCACGTGATCACGACCGGCGGCAGGTCAGGAGCCCCGTCGGGATGCTCTCCGAGCCGAGCGTGGTAGTCGAGGAGGCCGGGCCAGCGACGGGGGCGCTTCGCGCTGATCACATGACCCGTCTCCCGGTCGATCAGCGCGTACACGCGGTCGCCTCGAAGGCCGGTGCCGCCGATTGCGGCCGTCGTGAGATCCTCTCCCGCCATCGACTTGACCGGGAACCGATGCAGAGAACCAACTCGGCCAACGGCGCCGGCCTCCATCATGGCGAGGCTCGCGGCGCGCCGACCAATCGGCCCCCTTTGATCACGGCGACCACCCCCTGGAGGTTCCGAATGTCGCGCGACGGATCGTCCGAGAGCACAACCAGATCCGCGATCTTGCCCACTTCGACCGTGCCGAGCGTGCTCTCCATCCCGACCACCCGCGCCCCGATGCGTGTCGCCGCCGAGATCGCCTCCAGCGGCGTCAGGCCGACGTCCTTCACCAGCACCTCGAGCTCGGCCAGGACCGCGGGATGTCCGTCGACGAACTGCTGGCGATCGGTGCCGGCCGCGATTGGAATGCCCTTCCCGTGCGCCAGCGCCGTCACCCGGGTTGCCCACGCGAACGACGCCTCGGACACCGCCCCCCTGACGGTCGACACCGTCGCGTCGAGGATCGTGCCGCGGCTGCGCATGCTATCGAGTACGCGAAGCACGCTCGGTGCATCGGGAGGAACCGTGGCGTAGGGGGCCGGCGGACCGAACGCGTTGAACGGGTGGCCGCTGTCGTAGTCGTTAGGCATCGTCTCGGCCCCTTCCCACACGAGGAGGCTGGCGTGGGAGATCACGTCTACGCCGGCGGCCACGACGGCGGAAGGGCGGGTAGGAAAGATCACCGGATGGCTCCACACCCGCATGCCTTGGGCGTGACCTTCGGCGGTGATCGCGGCAACCAGTCGCGCGTCGAGATTGGAGTAGATCTTGATCCCGGTGGCGCCGCTCGCCCGCGCAGCCTGGACCGCCGCCTTGAGGTCGGTCGAGTGATCGACGCCGAGGAACCAGGGAAGCTTGCCCGCATGGGGGGTCGACGAGACCCGAGGATCTACGACGAAGAAAGTCGAGTCCGCAAAGAAGGCGGAGTAGAAAATGCGGGGCGTCCGGGTCGAGTCGGCTTGAGAGTCGAGGTGCTGGTAGAGGTCGGCGCAGCAGGCCATCTCACGCAGCGACGTGACGCCGCCTCGAAGGAGCGAATCGAGGATCGGCGTCAACTTCCCGGCGTCCTGGCCCAGGTGCATGTGGGAATCGATCAGACCGGGGATGACGAATCGGCCGGCGGCCGGGATGCTGCTCGCCTCGCCTTCCGTGGCAGCTCGGATCTTCGAGATCTTCCCATCGCGAACCTCGATGGTCCGACCCGAGACCGGTGCGCTCCCGAGCCCGTCGATCACCGCCACGTTCGCGATGACCAGATCGGGCGCTCGCTCGGCGGGTGAGCGGCAGGCGGCCAGGACGATGAGCAGGGGCAGCACGAGAGCGGGTCGGCGGCGTGTCATGGTTCTCGAGAGCGGGATGTTGGAGGTGATCATGCCGTAACGATAGTTCGTGCCGGGCTCGCTCGCTCGTCAAGGTATCGGCTGTGCCACTTAGCGACGGCCGGTGGCGCAGAAACCTCTCTCTGCACCGTGTGCGTGATAGGGCTGATTCATGGTGACCGCCCGAGACCGCCCTCGCCCGATGACGGGATGTTCCTCGGAGCGAATGGCCGGCTCGTCGCGGCACCGCTCGAATCCGCTCCAGCGCCGATCGAAGCCTAACCCGATCATCGAGCCCGCCGAGGCGCCGGTGACCGGGTTGGCTTCGTCGGCGCCGCCTCTCCATATTGACTGGAGGCCGTAGCGGCGTATTGCGGCGCGCCCTTTTGGTCTGCCTCTTGGCCGGACTGACTCTTTCTGGACGATACCAGGGAGTCACCGCGCAGTGGCTGATCTTCGCCTCGAACACACTGGTGCTGCTCGCGGGGGCTTTGTTCTTCTCGTTCTTTCGAATGACCGGCTGATCTAACCCTTGGGGCGCGCATGGCGACCAAACAACCCGACAACCAGACCCCGAAGCCGACGAAGGCGATCCTGCAGTGGCTGCTTGACTCGGACCCTTCGATCCGGTGGCAGGTCATGCGCGACCTCACCGGCGAGCCCGCTGAGCTCGTTGCCGCCGAGCGGTCGCGGGTTGCCTGTAACGGTTGGGGCGCCCGACTCCTCGGCCTTCAGCAATCGGACGGTACGTGGGGTGACGATATCGCCACACCGAAGTGGGCGTCCAACCTGTACACCCTGCTGCTCCTGCGGGCGATGGGGCTCGACCCGGCGAGTGAGCAAGCTCTGAAGGCGGTGGGCCTCGTCCGCGACAAGGTCACGTGGGGGCCGGAGTTCGGTGACGCACCGTTCTTCGAGGGCGAGGTCGAGCCCTGCATCAACGGTGGGACGCTGGCGCTCGGCGCCTACTTCGGCGAGACCAGCGAGCGCCTGCTCGACCGGCTCCTTGGCGAGCAACTCCAGGACGGCGGCTGGAACTGCGAAGCGGAGAGGGGCTCCGTGCGGTCCTCGTTCCACACCACGATCTGCGTTCTGGAAGGACTGCTGGAGTACGAGAAGGCGAAGGGCAGAACGGCGGCGGTGACCGGCGCGCGCAGGAGAGCGCACGAGTACCTCATGGAACGTCGCCTCCTTCGGAGTCTGACCTCCGGCGAGGTGATCGATCGCAAGTGGACCCGGTTTTCGTTTCCGACGACGTGGCACTATGACGTGCTTCGGGGCCTGGACTACCTGCGGAGCGCCGGCGTCGAGCCCGACGAGCGGATCGCCGAGGCCGTCGCGCTGGTGGCAGACGCACGGGATCAGAACGGGCGATGGGCGCTCCATGACCCGCACGAAGATCCGGTCCAGCTCGACATGGAAGACAGTGCCGGCAAGCCCAGTCGCTGGAATACACTCCGCGCGTTGCGGGTGTTAGACTGGTATTCACCACGCGGCTGACATCCGGGCCCCCCGGTCCGTGGAGCGGGCACCGTCTCCCGCGACGTCTCACTTGGTAGCTTCCGCCTGATGACTTCCGCCCAACCGGACCCATTCAACCT
>JBDTOH010000210.1:0-9149 GCA_039933355.1 Gemmatimonadota bacterium
GGCATCGAGATGCTCGGCGCGGGTGATGCCCGGTTTGTTAGGCGGGTGCAAGGGGAACCCGAGGAAGGCGAGGCCGCGGACGCCGAGGGGCTGGTCGCTCTCGGCCTGGGAGGTCATCCGACCACCGAACGACTTGCCCCCGGCGAAAAGCGGGAGCGCTCCGAACCGCTCCCGGGCGACGGCGACCGCGGCGCGCACGGTTGCCCGCGCAACCTCGGGCGGATCGGGCCGTCCGCCGCCGTGTTCCATGTATGGGAACTGGTATCGGAGCGTCGCGATGCCGCGCTCGGCGAGCAGGTCCGCGATGGCCGCCATGAACGGATGGCGCATCCCGGCCCCGGCGCCATGCGCAAGAACGTAGCCGGCCCACGGATCAGGAGGGGCGACCACGAGGCCGCTCACACCGGCCGCCGCGATTTGAACTGGCTCCGGCTTCATGTCATGGTGTCCCGTACGCGTCACTTGTCCTGCACGCCGCTGTCATCGGCGCGCGGTCGCCGGTAAAGCCGGGTCGGACCGAGTAGACGTGACCCCTGGCGATTCTCACGAGCACATCGGCGACGATGGGCCAAGTATACCCAGGCCGGGTGGGTCCGAAGAGCACGGTCGCAAGCCTCCCTTCACCGTGGATTCAGCAACCTTGGACGTGGTCGGGCTATCATTCCCCATGATTCGGCCAATCGTCGTCTCACTCTTCCTGGCGACCGCTGCGGCCGGCGTCCTCGAGGCTCAGAAGGCGAGGCCGGTCGAGGATCGGCGGTTCGCGATCGCGCTCCAGCTGATTCGGAGTCCGGCTTGGTCCCTTCGGGAACAGACCGGCGCCTTCATCAATCGGGACGCCGGATACGACGCCGGATGGGAGGCCGGGATCGAGTTGGGTTTCGCCCCGATTCCGGCGGTGCAGCTGTTCGGCGGCTTCGAAGCCAACGGCGGCGGCTTTGGTGACACATCGGGCTTTACGGCCTTCGAGGGCGGTCTCTCCATCCGGCCCTGGCGGCGAGGGGCGGTGGTCCCGTTTGGGGTGGCGAGCTACGGCCGAATGGCGGAGTCCGGCGGCGTGAGCTTCGGGTTCGGCACCGTGGGGGTCGGAGCGGAGGTGCCGTTGAGCGGGCTCGTCGCGGTCCGAGCGGCCGTTCGTCGGCTGCTCCCGGGCTCCGCGAGCTCGAGTCGCCTGACGGGACCGGGCCACACAACCTCGGTCGAAGCAGAGATGACGCGGATCCATCTCGCGCTGGTGTTGCGGTTCTGAGTCGGCGCATCTGATTGAACCGCATCGGTTCCCAACCGGCTCTCAGTGCGGCCGGACTTCACGACGATTCGCGAAACTCCGCGATCACGGGCGCGTGATCGCTCGGTAGCTTGCCCTTCCGCTCCTCCCGCTCCACCCACGCGTTGGTGCAGCGGGCCGCCATCGGCTTGGTCGCCAGAATGTGGTCGATCCTAAGGCCGTTGCCCTTGGGAAACCCCAGCATCCGATAGTCCCACCACGAGTACGGCCCGGGCCCTTCGTGATGGAGCCGGATCGTGTCGACCAAGCCCCACTCGAACAGCCCTGCCAGCGCGCGCCGGGCGTCGTCGTGACACAATACGGAGTCGCGCCACTCGTCGGGGCGGGCGACGTCGCGATCTTCGGGCGCGACATTGAAGTCCCCGCAGACGACGATGGCCTGATCGGGCGAATGGGTCGCCGCCAACCAAGCCTTGAACCGTGCCAGCCAGCGAAGCTTGTAGGCGAACTTGTCGCTGCCGACGGTCTGTCCGTTGGGGATGTAGGCGGAGATGATCCGAGCTCCGCCGGTCGTCACGGCGATGACCCTGGCCTGATCATCGCCCGGATCGTTGTCGAAACCCAGCACGACGTCGACCGGCTCGGCCTTGGACAAGATCGCCACGCCGTTGTACGTGCGCTGTCCGAAGATCGCGGCATGATAGCCGAGCGCGGCGAGCGCCTCGTGGGGGAACTCGTCGTCGGCAACCTTGAGCTCTTGGAGACAGACGACGTCGGGCTGGGCCCGGCCCAGCCATGCCACGAGGCGGTCCTGCCGGGCACGGATCGAATTGACGTTGTAGGTGGCGATTTTCACGGGGCCAAATGTAACGAGGGGACGGCGGACATGGGGCCGGGGACGCGGGGACCGGGGCCGGGACCTGACTCGGAGCAGGCGGTGCATCGAGACCAAGGCAGCGTTAGGCTGGTCCTCAATCCTAGCAATACACCGCCGCGCTCGTCCACCTTCCTCCTACGTGGACCCCTACCGAGCTGTAAGCCCGTGTCCCTGGTTCCCCGTCCCCGAGTGGTCAGCTACACACAAGCAGCACCGTGGTTGGACTCGTCGGGTGGCGATGATCGGCCGGAACGTTCTCCGCTTTGATTTTTGCCGGCAGGGCTGGAAGGCTCGGCCCCAACGCTCTTACGCCCACGTCGTAGCCCCACACCTTTCTTGGGCAACCGCACACGACGGTCACGCCGAGCCGCGGGCCTGAGGGGTATAGGACCCAGGTCGCCGCCTGGAATAGGATCTTATCGGCTGGATTCAGCGTCTCATATCCGCAGCCTTTGCCGGCCGAGAGCTGATAGCTCGGGTACGGGGCTTCTGCCGCGGTTTTCGCCGCATTCCACTCAAAGGTGAATCGGTGCTGCTTGGCGGCGTACACAAAGTTGCTCACGCGCAGGTTGGTGGGCGGCGTCTGTGCGATCGCCACTGTGGTCCAGACGCCGGCAAGCACGAGCCCGGCGGCCAGGCTTCGTCGAAGGGAGCTCGCGGTCATGACTTTCTCCGGTAAGGGGAACGGCAGTCTCAAAGAGATCGGCCTTGTCGGGCATTGCGTCGAAACCGGCCGATAACGGTCATCGCCTCTCCCTTGAGAGGTCTCAGCGACCTTTCCAGCATGACGACGAGGCGCCCGCGTTAGGTCAGAACCATTGGCCGAGCCGGAGAAAGAGCGCCCCGCGTCCGTTGGTGGCGACGCCGTAGGCCACGTCGATCGGACCTACGGGCGTGTCGGCCCCGAGGCCGAGCCGGGCGCCGCCGACCCAATCGTTGCCCGGTGCGCCCGGCGTCCAGGCCCGGCCGGCCGCGACCATCGCCCGGATCTCGATCGCGCCCTTGATCGCACGGCCGAACCGGACCAGCCCCTCCGCCTCACGCGAGCCTCGCAGGGCCCCGATGTGGAGTCCCGGGAATCCGTCGTCGCCGCCGAGCGGGAAGGTCCACTGGAGCGGCAGGTCGTGTCCAATCGCGGCGCGGATGCCCGGCTCTGCCCACCAGGCATGGTGGACCATGGGCCACGAGACCGTCATCCGAACCGATTGGAATCCACCGGTGACGATCGCCTCGCTCAGCATCTGGGGTCCGGCGGTCCACTGCCGCTCGACCCGGAGCGAACCCCCGACCGCGCCGTCGCCCCGAATCCCTCGCCCGCCCCACAGAAAGGCGTCGGCCCCGAATCGGACCCGCCACGCCTTCCATGCGCGAATCTCGACCCCGCTGCTCAATCGCGCGTCCGTGGTCGGAACAGTGCCGAGCAGGCGGCCGTCGTCATCGAAAGTCCGGACGTCTTCGGCCCTGAGCCGGACCGTCGTCATGGGTGTGAGCCGGGACCAGCCGGCGTCGAAGTGCCATAGCACGGTCCCGTACAGCTCGCGCTCGAGCCGGCCGAGCGAGAGGAGCGCGCTGGATTCGAGGGTGGTGCCGAACACGCGGCGGTCGAACAGGCCCGCCCACACCCGCCCTCCGAGCTCGTTGTCATAGGCGGCGCCGGCCCCGCCCACGGTGTTAGGCGCCCGGATCGGCTCGATCCGGAATCGCACGCTGTCGGCGGTGCCGGTCGGATTGAGCCAGATGCCACGCAGGGCCTCCGCGTCCGCTACGCCGGTCAGCCGGTCCTGAAGCCGGGTGAAGTCGATCCGTTCCGGTGCCGCGAGCCGGAGGATCCGGGTCACGAGCGTGCTGTCCGCGGGGGACCCGGTCACGGTCCAGCCGGCCAGGGTGGCGGGGACCTTCGGCACCTCGAGTGGAGGCCGCGGCAAGAGACACCGAGCCTTCGCCATCGTCGTGTCAGCCGCCCGGCGGCCCCGTCGCAACACCTCGGCGACGGTTTCCGGGGAGAAATCGAGGCTCCGGAACTGCTGCACCGCGGGCCGGATCATGATGTCGTCGCGCTCGAGCGGGGCGGGCGGCTGCTGAAAGAGGAAGCCGAGGAGCTGATCGGCGAGCGCGAGCGGCGATTCGACGTCGAGCGAATCGGTGGCGTGCTCCGACACATCCGATACGATCACCCGCTCGGCACCGGCGGCGCGGGCTTCGAGGATCGGAATGTTGGCGGAGAGTCCGCCATCGACCAGCACCGCGTTTCCCAGGATTACCGGCGGAAAGATCAGCGGGATGGCGCTGCTGGCACGGACTGCACGGGCGAGGTCGCCGTCGCTCATCACCACGGTCCGACGATCGCGAAGGTCGGTGGCGACCGCGAGAAACGGAATCGGTAGCCGGTCGAATCGGCCGCGGGCGAGCAGATTGCCTCTGAGCAACGCGGCGTTGAGCCGGGCGTTGGGCTGCGTCTCATCGACGACGCCGGTCTGGAACTCGAATCCGTTCCGACCCTTCACCAGGAACAGAATGGGAAGCCGGCGATCCCACGCGTGCGGAGCGGGAGACCGGAAGGGGCGGACGATCTCCGCGATGGGAAGACCGTGCGCCAGCGAGTCGATCTGTCGGGCGGAGTACCCGCTGGCGTAAAGCGCTCCGACGATCGCGCCGACACTGGTCCCCACGATCAGATCGGGCCGGGTGCCGAGACTGTCGAGGGCCGCGAGCACACCGAGGTGAGCGAGGCCTTTCGCGCCGCCACCGCTCAAGACGAGCGCGGTCCGCATAGGACGGCATTCCTGAGCCGGCAGCACGCGAACCATGCCCACGATAAGGAAGAAGCTGCGCCATCCCAGTGTCATGAGGGAAAGTAAACCCAGGCCGGACAGCGGAGAGGTCTCAGTCGATCGCCGGGCTAGATTACCGCGATGCCGACACACGAATCCGCTGTGATCGTCGGGGCCGGTCCGATCGGCCTCGCCTGCGCCATTGCCGCCCGGCGCCGCGGCGTCGACCCGCTCGTCATCGACGCGGGTCCGATCGCGAGCTCGATCGTCCGGTACGCTGTGGGGATGGTCTTCTTCACGACGCCCGAGCGGTTGGAGATCGGCGATCACCCGATGGTGTGTTCGGGAGCAAAGCCGACCCGTGAGGAAGCGCTCATGTACTATCGCGGCGTCGCCCGCGCCGAGCGGCTCAGGATCCGCACGTACACCAGGCTCGAGAGCGCGGCGCGCGGCGACCGCGGCGTCGATTGCCGGGTGCTGACCCGGCTCGGCGCCGACGTCGTCACGACCGATCGGCTGGTCCTCGCGACCGGATATCTCGAGCATCCGAACCGGTTAGGCATTCCCGGTGAACAACTGCCCCATGTCTCCCATTACCCCGACGAAGCACACCTGCTCGTAGGGCTCGACGTGATCATCGTCGGCGGCAAGAATTCCGCGATCGAGCTCGCGCTCAACGCCTATCGCGCGGGCGCCCGGGTGACGGTGGTCCATCGGGGCGCCGAGCTCAAGGCGAGCGTCAAGTACTGGCTCAAGCCGGATTTCGAGAATCGGGTCAAGGCGGGCGAGATCGCGGTCCGCTGGCAAGCCAACGTCACCGAGATCTCCGAAGCTGCGGTTACCATTCGGCTCGCGAACGGCACCATCGAGGCCCTTCCGGCCGATCGGGTCTATCTGCTGACGGGCTACCATCCCGACTTCGAGCTGTTCGAGCGGATCGGGATCCGGCTCGAGGCGGGCACCGGGCGGCCCGAGCACGATCCTGAGACCCTCGAGACCAACGTGCCGGGAGTCTATCTCGCGGGCAGCGTCACCGCCGGACGGTTCATTTCGGAAGTCTTCATCGAGAACGGGAAGTACGACGGCGAGAAGATCTTCGGCGACCCGGTGAGCCGGGGCCAGGCGGACGCCGCGATTCAGGGCATCAACCGTCCGGTCGGCGAGTAGCGCCATGGAGTCCCTGCCCCGCCTATCGGACTACGCAGCCCACTACGCGGGCTCGACGCCGGACATCGTGGCCGCCGCGGATGAGGGTGGGTCGCTCACCTATCGCGAGCTCGCGAGCGAAGTGGAGCGGGTCGAGCGTCTGCTCCTGTCGCTCGGTGTTAGGCACGGCGACCGGGTTGCGACGCTCGCGACGCCGGGAAACTCCTACTACGTCATCTTCCTGGCCGCGATCGGAATCGGCGCGGTCTGGGTCGGCCTCAATCCGCGCTATCGGTACGACGAGATCCACTACATCGTCTCCGACTCGACTCCGAAGGTCGTGTTCCATCTCCGCTCCTTCGAGGGCCGCTCCTATGAGGAGGACTTTGCGCGGCTCGCTCGGGAAGTCGCGGCGGTCGAGCACGTCATTCCGATCGAAGCGGGGCCTCGCTCGATCGGCGGAGGCACGGTTCCGGACGATGTGCTCGCCCGGGCCCGCGACGCCGTCTTGCCGATGGACCCCGCGATCGTCGTCTACACATCCGGATCCACAGGGAGCCCTAAAGGCGCCGTGCTCACCCATTTCGGCCTGGTCTACGGCGCGGTCGCGATGACTCAGCGCTTCGGCGTCGGCCGGCTCGAGACGATCTGCCCGTTTCCCATCGACCACGTCGGGTGCGTGAGCGACCTGACGGCGAACACGCTGGTGACCGGGGGAACCCTCACCTTCCAAGCGCGGTTCGACCCCGGGACGATGCTCCGCGAGATCGGCGCCGGGAAAGCGAACGCGATCATCTCGGTGCCGACGATGATCCAGCTCTTCATGGCCCACCCCACGTTCGCGAAGACCGACTTCTCGAAAGTCGAATTCATTCTCTGGGGCGGCGCGCCGATGCCCAAGCGGGAGATCGAACGGCTGGTCCCGCTCGGCGCGCGGCTCGCCGTGGTGTACGGGATGACGGAAGCGGCCGCGAACACGACCTTCACGGACGAAGGGGCAAGCGTGGACGTGCTCTTCGAGACCGTGGGGAAGCCGCTGCCCGCGTTCCCGACCCGGATCGCGGAGGGCTCGCGGCCGTGTGCCGTCGGCGAGTCCGGCGAGATCCAGCATCACGGCCCGTACTTGACGTTAGGCTACGTGAACCGGCCCGATGCCACCCGCGAGGCGTTTACCGACGACGGCTGGTACCGCTCCGGGGACGTGGGGTTCTGGCGGGAGGACGGCAACATCCAAGTGGTCGGCCGGATGAAGGAGATGTTCAAGTCCGGCGGGTACAATGTCTACCCGCGCGAGATCGAGATCGCGATCGAGCGACACCCGGCGGTCGCCCTTGCGGCCGTGGTCGCCATCCCGGACCCGCTCTATCACGAGGTCGGGGTCGCATTCATCATGCCCGCGCCGGGCGATCCTCCGACAGCGGACGAGCTCCGCGCGTTCTCGCGGGAGCATCTCGCCAATTACAAGGTTCCCAAGCGGTTCATCGTGCGGGAGGACCTTCCCCGCCTGCCGGTCGGCAAGGTGGACAAGGTGGCGCTTCGGAAGGAGCTCCTGGGCTGAGCGGTCGGCCTAACGCTTGGGCCGGAGCAGCAAGTCCTGAAAGTCGAAGCTGAAATCCGTGGCCGGGGAGACGGCCCGCAGCTTGGCCTGATCGATGGTGCCGTCCGGGTTGAGCGCAAACGTCACGTACGCGTCGGCGCGGAGCTCGCGGTTCCGCCAGCGGGCGATGAAGGTGTCGTACTGCCAGTGCTCGAGATCTCCCGTCAGGTCCGGCGTGTGGGAAAACCGGATCACCAGCTTCCCTCCTTCATTCGCGATCGCGATGTCGCCGTACCAGGCGTCGGTGTAGCTCCCTGCGTACTTCTCGAGCGGCAGCGACGGCTTCGACGCTGCATTCCTGGCCGCGCTCGCGCTCCGCTCCGCCGCTGCAATCTCGGCGTTTCCCTGTGCCACGAGCTTCTTGTTGACGCCGAGCCAGTCGAACGAGGCTCCGATATAGTGGTCGAGGATTCGGTTGGTGATTGCGTCAAACGCGGCGCCGGACTCCTGGTTGGTCAGCACGACGACGCCGAGACGAAGCGAAGGAATCATCGCGACCCGCGAGACATATCCCGGCAGACCGCCCGTGTGGGTGACCATTTTCTTCCCGCGATAGTCGAGAATGTCCTCGCCTAACCCATAGCCTTGGAAGTTGGGGCGGAATTCCTTGAGCTCCGGAGGACCGCCGTGGATCGGGATCGGGGTGACGATCGATTGAATCTCCCGGGTCAGCCCAGGCGTGAAGAGCCGCTCTCCGCCGACCACCCTCCCGGAATCGAGCTGCACCATGACCCACTTCGCCATGTCGGTGGCGCTCGAGTTGATCCCGCCCGCAGGATTGACATTGTCGTTCGCAAAGGGACCGATGGGTCGCACCGTGCCGTCGACTTCCGCGTGCGGGCTCGCGACGTTCCCGCTGTTCGCGGCGCTCGAGTGGCGTACGCTGCTCTCGGTCATGCCGACCTTGGCGAGGATACGGGTCGCGACGAACTCCTCCCACGGCCGGCCGCTCACCGCTTCGATCACCTCGCCCGCAACCCCGTACAGCACATTGTCGTACGCGTACGCGCTCCGAAAACTGGTGGCGAGCGGCAGGTACTGCAGGCGGCGGACAATCTCCTTTCGATCGTAGCTGCTGCCGGGCCACCACAGCAGGTCCCCGGCTCCGAGGCCGAGCCCGCTCCGGTGTACGAGCAGATCGCGGATCGTCATCTCACTCGTCACGAACGGGCTCGACATCCGGAACGACGGGAGATATCGGATCACCGGAGCATCCCACTCCACCTTGCCCTCGGCGACCAGAAGACCCAACGCCGTCGCAGTGAACACCTTGGTGTTCGACGCAATGCCGAAGAGGGTATGGGCGTCGACCGGAGCCGTCTCGCCGAGCCGCCGGACACCGTAACCCTTGGCCAGCACGACCTGGCCATCCTTTACGATCGCGAGCGACACGCCGGGGACCTTGAACGCCTCCATCACGTCGGCGACGTAGCGGTCGATGGCAGGCGGCGGTGCGGCCTGCCCTCGGAGGGCGGCGGACGCCAAGCCGAGAAACAGAAGCGGCGTTAGGAACCGGGGGACGAGCATTCG
>JBDTOH010000211.1:0-9144 GCA_039933355.1 Gemmatimonadota bacterium
GTCCTCTGCCGGCACGAACAAGGCGCCGGTCACGCCGCCCAAGGCTACGCCCGTGCGAGCGGCGACCTCGGCGTGTGCGTCGCGACCAGCGGGCCCGGCGCGACTAATCTGGTCACTCCGATCGCGGGCGCATGGATGGACGGCACGCCGCTCGTGGCGATCACCGGCCAGGTGAGCTCCTCGCTCTTGGGCACCGATGCTTTTCAAGAGACCGACTTCATCGGCATAACGCTCCCGATCGTCAAGCACAGCTACCTCGTGACCCGCGCCGACGAGATCGCCAGGGTGGTCGCGGACGCCGTGGACATCGCTCGCGGGGGGCGGCCCGGGCCGGTCGTGATCGACGTGACGAAAGACGCGCAACAGGGTCGCGCGGCCCGCGATCCGATGTGCGGGCGACACACCGTGAGTCATTGCGACACGCGGCCGTCCGGGGACGGCGAGGTGGTCCGTGCGCTCGATGCGCTGGCTCGGGCACGGCGACCGCTCATCCTCGCGGGCCAAGGCGTATTGCAGTCCGGCGCGACTGCAGAGCTCGCTGACCTCGCCGAGTGGCTCGATGCGCCCGTCGCGACGACGTTGCTCGGCCTCGGTACGATATCCCAGAATCATCCGCTCAGCATCGGGCTCGCGGGCATGCACGGGGAAGTGCACGTAAACCGCGCGCTCCAGCGCTGCGATGTGCTCCTGTCGGTCGGCGCCCGCTTCGACGACCGGGTCACCGGACGAGCGGATCGGTTCGCCCCGCGTGCGATCATCATCCACATCGACATCGAGCCGGCTCAAATCGGCAAGACGGTCCGCGCCGCGATCGAGCTCACTGGCGATGCCCGCGCCGTGCTCCGCCGGCTTCGAGCCGGTGCGCCGACGGGCGAGAGGACAGAATGGCGCAGGTCGATCGCCGCCGATGCGTCGAGACGGGCATCGCGCCACGAGCCGGAGGGATCTCCGCCGACGACGGAGCTGTCCCCCGCCACGATCTATCGTGAGCTCGACGCAGCGGTCGGGCACCGCGCCGACATCCGGTTCGTCACCGATGTGGGCCAGCATCAGATGTGGGCCGCGCAGCTGCTCACGTGGCGCCGGCCCGGAACCCACATCACCAGCGGCGGCGCCGGGACGATGGGCTTCGCAGTACCAGCGGCGCTCGGCGCGGCGCTCGCCCGGCCGGACGAAACCATCTGGGCGATCGTCGGAGACGGCGGCTTTCAGATGACGAGCCAGGAGCTCGCGACCATCATGCAGGAACGGGTTCGCAACGTGAAGATCGCGATCATCAACAACGGGTATCTCGGAATGGTGCGGCAGTGGCAGCAGCTGTTTCACCAGCGCCGCTATAGCGGCACGCCGCTCTCCGGCCCGGACTTCGCCGAGCTCGGCCGCGCCTACGGGCTCCACGCGCTGGTGGTTGACCGGCCGGATGAGGTCGCGGGTGCGATCGCCGCCGCTCAGGCGCTCGACGAGACCGTGCTAATCGACTTCCGAGTCGAGCGGGAGGCCAATGTGTTTCCGATCACGCCACCCGGTGCGGCGGTCGACGGCATGATGGAACGGGCGGAGGTGGCCCCGTGACCAACGGCCATGTGCGGACCTACGTCGTGGACGTGGACGGCGGCCTCCTCGGACTCGAGCGCGTCATCGGCGTCCTCCGGCGTCGCAACATCGCGGTGCTCGGCCTCTCGGCCCGGCCCGGAGCGGCCGTTCACCAGGCGCGGCTGACATGCCGCGTGAGCAGCACCAATCACGACCAGGTCCGCCGGCAATTGTCCCGGCTGATCGAGGTCGCGGCCCTAACCGATATGGAGGAAACTCGTGACGATGCTGCCTAACCAACCCGCCGCGCGCCTGTACTACGACGCCGACGCCGACGTGGAGCGGTTGCGGAGCCGCCGAATCGCGGTGATCGGATTCGGGAGCCAGGGTCACGCCCACGCACAGAATCTCGCGGATACCGGGCTCGACGTCGTCGTCGGTCTCAGGCCTCACTCGCGGCGATGGGAGACGGTGGTCGCTGCCGGCCTCGAGGTCGCGACCGTGTCCGATGCCGTCCGCTCCGCCGACCTCGTGATGGTGCTCGTGCCCGATCCCGATCACGGTCCCCTATTCGCAACCGACATCCGCCCGCACCTCGCGCCGGGCAAGACCTTGTTGTTTGCCCACGGATTCAGTGTCCGCTTCGGGCAGGTCACGCCGCCCGCGGGAGTGGACGTGAGCCTCGTCGCGCCGAAGTGTCCCGGCCATCGGCTCCGAGAAGTCTTCGTCACAGGCGGCGGCGTGCCTGCCCTCGTCGCGGTCAACCAGGACGCTTCCGGCCACGCCCTCGCCGACGCGCTCGCGTACGCGAAGGGAATCGGGTGCACTCGCGCCGGTGTGCTGCTCACCACGTTCTCGGAGGAAACGGAGACCGATCTCTTCGGCGAGCAGGCCGTGCTCTGCGGCGGCGTGTCGGCGCTGGTGCAGGCGGGATTCGAAACGCTCGTGGATGCCGGGTATCAGCCGGAGGTCGCCTACTTCGAGTGCCTTCACGAGCTCAAGCTCATCGTCGACCTGATGTATCAGGGCGGGCTCGGGTACATGAGGTACTCGGTGTCGGACACCGCCGAATACGGCGACTACGTGGCGGGACCTCGCGTCGTCGATCGAAAACGTCCGGGCCACGATGCGCGAGCTGCTCGAGGAGATCAAGAGCGGGCGGTTCAGCGATCGGTGGCTCGCGGACTGCAAGAGGGGACAGCCGGCGCTCGCCCGCCTCCGGGAGCAGCACGCGGAGCACCCGATCGAATCGGTCGGCCGCCGGCTCCGGGCGATGATGCCGTTCTTGGAGCCAGTCGAGGTCTAGGAGCGCGGGGACAGGGGATCGCTTCCCGCTCCCCGTTCCTCCCCGGCGACAGCCGTTAGGCAGCGCCCTGCGCTCCGCCGGCTCCCCCAAGCGTCGCACGGAGCGCTTTGAGGCCGCGGCCGATCTGGTTCTCGACCGTCTTCACCGATATCTGCAGGCGGCGCGCGATCTCGTCGTAGCTCAGGCCGTCCCGCCAGCGGAGGAGGACCGCTTCTCGCCGGCGCGCGGGCAACTGGTCCAACGCCTCGTGAATGGCGTGGTCCCAGGCTTCGGCCGGAACGCCGTCGTGCGCTCCACGCGACACCCGTTCTACCTGATCCCGCTCGACCTCGCGGAGCTCCTGTTCCCGCCACCGCGATTCGACCCGTTGCCGTTTTACCTGATCGAGGGCGCGGTTTCGCACCGCGCGGGCCAGGTACCCGGCCACGTGCTCTCGAATGATCAACGATTCGCGGTCCCTCCAGAGCCGGAACAGCACGTCCTGCACCACTTCGGCGGCAGTCTCCGAGCATCCGACCACATTGCGGGCCACAGCATGGAGCCGCTGTCCGTGCTGCTCGGCGAGCTCGTCGAATGCCGCGCCGTCTCCGGCCCGGAGCCGCTCCGCCCAAGAGGACTCACTCATGACGCGATCGGCTCCCGCGTCCGGGCCGCGCTCCGGACGCGGCGGACGATCTCAGTGCCGATCGACTTGGTTCCCGACCCCTTCTCCGGGCCGGGCCGCTCGACCGAGCGAAGGTCGACGGGCAGATGCCCCTCGTTCCAAGCCGCCTCGACGGCGCCCTCCACCGCGTCCGCCTCGGGAACAAGCCCGAGCCCGTAGCGGAGCAGCATGGCGGCGCTCAAGATGGCGCCGTACGGATTCGCCAGGCCGGTGCCGGTGAGGTCCGGGGCCGAGCCGTGGATCGGCTCGAACAGACCGGGCCCGCCGGGAATACCTAACGATGCCGACGGCAGCACGCCGATCGACCCCGCGAGCATCGCGGCCTCGTCGGTGAGAATGTCGCCGAAGAGGTTCTCGGTGAGGATCACATCGAACCGCCGGGGATCGCGGAGGAGATGCATCGCGCACGCGTCCACGAGTACGTGCTCGAGCTCGAGGTCGGGAAACTCGCTCCGGACGACGCGGCTCACCGTTTCGCGCCAGAGCCGGGACGTCTCGAGCACATTGGCTTTGTCGACGGAGGTCAGCTTGCCCCGCCGGGAGCGCGCGAGCGCCGCCGCCCGCCGGGTCACCCGCTCGATCTCGGAGGTCGAATAGCGGCACAGCTCCACGGCTACTTCACCGCCCCCTGGAGAGCGGCGGCGCGCCTTCGGGCCAAAGTAGAGGCCGCCGGTCAGCTCGCGTACGAACAGCAAGTCGGTGCCGCGGACGATGTCCGGTTTGAGGGTCGAGCATCCGACGAGCGCATCGCTCACCCGAATCGGCCGGAGATTCGCGAACACGTCCAGGCCGCGCCGGAGCGCGAGCAGACCCTGCTCGGGCCGAACGCCGGCGCCATCCCACCGAGGACCGCCAACAGCGCCTAACAGGACGGCGTCCGCGCGCCGGCAGGCTTCGAGCGTCTCGGCAGAGAGCGGAACACCACAAGCGCCGATCGACGCGCCGCCCACGAGCCCGGTCGCGAACTCGAACCGGTGCCCGAACCGCTCGCCAATCACGGCGAGGACCCGGCGGGCTTCCGCCGTGACTTCGGGGCCGATCCCGTCGCCCGGCAGAACCATGATGGTCGCATCCATGGTCATCCCCCGTCCCCGCTCGTCAGGTGGGCCCGCTCGTACTCCGCGATCTCCGGCTCCCTGGATAGGAGGAACCCGAGCTCGTCGACGCCCTCGAGCAGACACTGACGGGCGAAGGGATCGATCGGGAAGGCCGCCCGGCGCGACCCGAACCGGATGACCTGACTCGCCAGGTCGACTTCGAGCTCGAGCTCGGGTTCCAAGGTTAGGCGCCGGACCAGTACTGTCCACGGCTCGGCGTCGAGCCCGATCGGCAGCAGCCCGTTCTTGAGCGCGTTCCCGCGGAAGATGTCCGCGAACGAGCGCGCGACGATCGCCCGGAGGCCGAAGTCCGCCAGGGCCCACGGAGCATGCTCGCGGGAGGAGCCGCAGCCGAAGTTGCGGCCGGCCACGAGAATCCGGGCCGCGCCGGGCGCGACATCGGCGAGGGCGAAGTCGGACCGAGGCGCGCCGTCCGGGCCATGATGCCAGTCCGCGAACAGATGGACGCCGAGCCCGTCGCGGGCGGTGCCCTTGAGGTAACGCGCCGGAATGATCTGGTCGGTATCCACGTCGTCGAGCGGAAGCAGGAGCGCCCGCCCGGCCCACGGCTCAGCCCAGAAACAGTCGCTCATCGAGTCGCTCCCAGGTACCCGCGGGGGTCCGTTAGGCAGCCGGCGACGGCCGCCGCCGCGGCAGTCACCGGACTCGCCAGAAAGGTGCGCCCGCCCCTTCCCTGGCGACCCTCGAAGTTCCGGTTGCTCGTGCTGACGGCGTACTGGCCCGGCGCGAGCTCATCTCCATTCATCGCGATGCACATCGAGCAGCCCGGCTCCCGCCACTCGGCGCCGGCGCGCAGGAAGATCTCGTGAAGGCCTTCGGCTTCGGCGTCTCGTTTGACCTGCTGAGATCCGGGGACGACTACCATGCGAACGTTCGGAGCGACCCGGCGCCCTCCCATGAGCGCTGCGGCGGCGCGAAGATCGCTGAGCCTCGAGTTGGTGCAGCTGCCCAGAAAGACGACGTTGACCGGCTGTCCGAGCAACGGCTTGCCCGGCTCGATCGCCATGTACGCCACCGCCTGGGCCAGGGCGCGCCGCTCCTCGACTGTCGCCGCGGCGGCGGGGAGCGGCACGGGACGATCGATCGGGATCGCCATCGCCGGCGTCATGCCGAACGTGATCATGGGCCGGAGGTCGTCGACGGAGAGCGTGACCGACCGATCGAACTCCGCGTCCGCGTCGCTCGGTAACCGGCTCCACCGCGCGACGGCGTCATCCCAGGCCCGGCCCCGAGGCGTCGCCGGCTTTCCCGCCAAGAACTGGAACGTGACGTCGTCGGGGGCGACCAGTCCCGCCCGGGCGCCGGCCTCGATCGACATGTTGCACAGTGTCAGGCGCTGCTCGACCGCCATTGCCCGCACCGCCGAGCCGCGATACTCGAACACATGTCCCGCGCCGCCGCCCACGCCAAGCCGGGCGACGACCGCGAGGATCACGTCCTTCGCGGTGACGCCCGGTCCGATCGCCCCCTCGATCTGCACCTCCATCGAGCGGGGCCGCCGCTGGAGGAGACACTGGGTCGCGAGCACGTGACCCACCTCCGAGGTCCCGATCCCGAAGCCGAGCGCGCCTAACGCACCGTGCGTGCTGGTGTGGCTGTCGCCGCACACGACCGTCATTCCGGGCTGAGTGGCGCCGAGCTCAGGGGCGATGACGTGGACGATCCCCTGCCGGTCGTCGCCCCGGCCGTAGAGCGGAACCCCGTGACGGCGACAGTTCGCCTCGAGCCGTTCCACCTGCAGGGCGGCGGCCGGATCCGCGATCGGGAGGGCTCGGCTGTGGGTGCCCGGCGCGGTCGGAACCGAGTGGTCCGCCGTTGCGATGGTCCGATCGGGTCGGCGGACCCGGAGTCCTCGCGCCTCGAGAGCGGTAAAGGCCTGGGGCGACGTCACCTCGTGCACGAGATGGAGGTCGACGTAGAGCACGGCCGGCGTGGCGGGAGTCTCGGCGGTCACCAGATGCTGGTCCCAGATCTTCCCGAGCAACGTCCGGGGCCGCCTCGCGCGATCAGCGGGCATTGGCTCCGCCTTCGAGTGAAGTGAGGCCGCGCTCGGACGCGACGAGCCGCTCGAGGTCCGTGTCGCTCACCCGGCGCTTGGTATTCGCGAGTGCTTTGAAGCGCGGAAAGAGCCGATTCACGAGCGCGTCACCGACGGGAACGCCGATGCCCAGGAGCCGGGCCTTGAGCGCGTGACGCCCGGACAGCTTCCCGAGCACAATGGACTCACCCTCGAATCCAACACTCTCCCGGCGCATGATCTCGTAGGTCGCGCGGTGCTCGAGCACACCCGCCTGGTGAATGCCCGACTGGTGTGCGAAGGCGTTCTTCCCGACAACCGCTTTGTTAGGCGGAACTCGGATCCGGGTGAGGCGCTCGACCATCCGCGAGGTCCGGACCAGGCCGGTCGCGTCGATCGCGGTGTCGAGCCCGAGACGATCGCGACGGGTGCGGAGCGCCATCACGACCTCTTCGAGCGCCGCGTTCCCGGCCCGTTCGCCGATCCCATTGATGGTGCACTCGACTTGACGGGCGCCCGAACCGACTGCCGCGAGCGAGTTCGCCACCGCCAGCCCGAGGTCGTCGTGGCAGTGGGCCGAAACCGTGACGGCCGATCCATACCGTTCGACGACGGTCAGGAGCAACGCCCCGTACTCTTCCGGCGTGGCATAGCCGACCGTATCGGGAATGTTGAGGATGGAGGCGCCGGCGGCGACCGCTTCGTCGAGCACGGCGAGCAAGAACGCCGGCGCCGAGCGGGTCGCGTCCTCGGGCGAGAACTGGACCTCTGCGACGCGCCGCCGAGCCTGCCGCACCATCGCGGCCACGGTTCGCAGCGCTTCGCTCCGGGTGATATGGAGCTTGTGCTGGAGATGGATGTCGGACGTCGCGAGGAAGGTGTGGATCCGGGGCCGCGCCGCCCGAGTCACCGCAAGGGCGCAGCGATCGATGTCGGCTGCGGTGGCGCGAGCCATTCCGCAGACCACCGGGCCGCGCTCGCGAAACTCGGCCGCAATCGCGCCAACCGCCTCGAACTCGGCGGCGGACGCGGAGGGGAACCCGGCCTCCACCACATCCACGCCTAACCGAGCGAGCTGGCGGGCAACCGCGAGCTTGGCGGTGCCGGCCATCCCTCCCCCGGGCGCCTGCTCGCCGTCGCGAAGCGTGGTGTCGAACACCTGGACCATCGGAACTGGAGGCTCAGCCGGCACGGGAATCTCCCGCACCGTCGGCCTGCCAGTGAAACGGCTCAGCCGCTACGGGCCAAGCGCTTCTTCCCGTCGATGGTTTCGGCGCCGGAGCCCATCCGGTCCGCGGAGCCCCCACCGCGTCGGTGAAGAGCTCGAGCACGGGCGCGCCGGGTGGCGCTTCGACCACGATCGTTAGGCGGCCCCTGCCATGCCCTGCCTCGGACGCAACGCTCAAACGCTCCACTCGAAGGAGCGTCGTACCGAGCAGGTGCGCCGTCCGCCGGAGTGCGGCGGGGATTTCGTCGACCAGGAGGTGGATGGTATGTCGCATGGACTCTGTCCCGCGACGCGATAGAAAAAGCGAGGCCCCGTCCAGCATCGGAAGGGGCCTCGCGTCGCTCTCGCCCCGTTCCGTGTCTTCCGGAGGGGCGGGATCGTGTGGTGTGCTCTACGATACCCAGCCCGACTCGGTAACGCTAAGAATGACCGCAAGCACGAGGGCCGCGGCCAGTCCAATAAGGCGAAGGAGTCGGGACGATGTATTCATAGATGGCTCACTCATAACATAGAGACGACCAGACCGGTTCCCAACCCCCACTGCGGCCGGACACGCCCTCCTTATGTGAGTGCGTTTGGACCGCAAGCGCCTGAGAACGACTCACTTCCAGCCTAACCACCACCCGGAGGACGGTGGACCGGGCGCGCCAGGGACAAAGGTGATGGTGCGGCAGCCCCACACCTGGAGGAATAGGGCAACGGGTTGGGCAAGCCGACCCCGCAGACTCCTGCGCGACCAATTCTAGAACTGCCAAGGAGCTGGTCGAACTGTCCGATTCTTGAGAGGGGTTTCCGAGGGGTATCTCGATATCTTGCGCCATCTTGCGACCGTCAGCCTCCGGTCCGGCGGTTGCCATAGTGTTTGGCATCACTCAACCGGGATTGTCTGAATGTTGGAATCGATGTTGACCCGCCGAGCCAAGACCCTATCCGGGGTCCTTCTTTGCGGCTTGTTCGTAGCTTGCTCGTCCCAGCCCACCACTTTAGGTCCGGTCAACGAGCAGTTCCCGGGGACCAGCCTTGCCGCGCAGCGAGTTACGATCGCCGCTGCGATTGCAGCCGAGCGCCAGCACAGCATATCCGTGTACGCGGAGCTAGTCGCCGAGTGGAACGCCCGCGGTGGCCGCAGCGGCATCATGACAGCCGCCAGCCCGAACTCCCGCACAACGTTCATTGCCTGCGCTCCGCTTCCGTTCGACGGCGAATCCCGCACCGTTGATGCAGCCGGCGGCGAGTTCGACTTCGGCCCGCACCACTTGAGCGTTCCTGCCGGCGCCG
>JBDTOH010000212.1:0-9136 GCA_039933355.1 Gemmatimonadota bacterium
CTCCCGCCAGCTCCGCATGGCCAACGCCCCGTTCGTTGGCTCGAGTGTACGGACCGTCCACCGCCAGGATCCGATCGAACTCCGCATTTCCGCCGACATGATCGTAGTGGGTATGCGAGTTGAGCACTTCGACCGGCAGTGAGGTCAGCTGCTCGACCACCGGACGAATCGGCACGAGACCGATGCCGGTATCGAACATGAGCGCGCGCTTCGTTCCCACGATCAGGTAGGAGATGGCCTCCTGGAACTGGTTGGCCTCGACCAGCGCGAAGACGCCGTCGTCGACACGATACACGTCGAACCAGTCCGTCTTCACCGGAACCCGTTCGAGCGCGACGTTGGGCTTGCGCGGCACCAGCGTACACCAGCGCACTTCGGCACCTGCGGCAAGAGGCGGGTCGGGAGCCTTGGGTGAGCCGCAGCCGACGAGCGCTGCGGCCGCTGCGACGAGACCGGGGAGTGCCGAGCGAGTTGTCACTTGGCGCTCCCTACGCAGCCGTCAAGTGGATCAGCTCTCGCGTCGCCACGAGACCTTTCGCCACCGACCCAAACGCCAGCATGTGAGGCCGGCCGGCATGCTCGGCCAGGTCTTCGGCCGTCTTCCACCTTTCGTAGAACACGAACGTGTTCGGATCCTCCGTTCCCTGGTGGAGATCGTATTGCACGCAACCGGGCTCGGCCAAGGTCGGCTCGACCAAGCTCATGAGGCGTTCCTTCAGGGGGCCGGCTAGACCGGCCTTCGCTCTGAGAATCGCGACCAGTGCGACCATGATGTCGGTTGCTCCTCGTGAGAAATCCGCTCCCTTTCCCAATCTACTCGGGACCGTGCGGATCGTCGTTAGATTGCGCGGGTGTCGAACCCCGCTCCGCTCGAATCCTACGTCGTCACCATCCCGGGCCTCGAAGCCGTCACGACCGCCGAGCTGGCAGAGCTCGGAATCGGCGTGGACGCGACCGAGCCCGGCGGGCTCTCGATCCGGGCTTCGTTGGCCGATCTCTATCGGGTCAACTTATGGCTGCGGACCGCGAGCCGGGTGACGGTTCGCGCTGCCCGATTCCATGCCCGCAATTTCGCGGAGCTCGAGCGGCGGGCGAAGCAGGTCGATTGGGCCCCTTTTGTCGGCCAGGGACGTGAAGTCCACTTCCGGGTCTCCTGCCGGAAGTCGAAGCTGATGCATGAGAAGGCCGTCGTCGAGCGCCTCTTCGACACGATGAAGGCCAAGATTCGCGGAGTCCGCCTCGTTGCCAAGCTCGCCGATGAAGATCCTTCGGCGGTGCAGCGGTTCGTGGTGCGGGTCTATCGAGACGAGTGCTGGATCAGCGCCGACACGTCGGGAGATCTGCTCCATCGCCGGGGTTATCGGCTGGAGAGCACCAAGGCCCCGCTCCGGGAGACGCTGGCGGCGGCGATGCTCCTCGGTGCCGGGTGGCGCGGCGAGCGGCCGCTCGTCGATCCGATGTGCGGCTCCGGCACGATCGTGATCGAAGCGGCTCAGCTCGCCCGGCGGATTCCTCCGGGGCTCTACCGGAGCTTCGCGCTCCAGCGCTGGCCGATTGCGAGCGGCGTGCCGTTCGAGGCGCTGCGTGACGCGGCCCGCGAGGGGATCGCCGCTCGCCCCCTGGTCGCGATTCGCGGCTCCGACCGCGACGCAGGCGCCATCGCGGCCGCGACCGCGAACGCCGAGCGGGCCGGGGTGACGGGAGACATCGAGCTCACAAAGGCGCCGATCTCAGATCTCGCGACGGAAGAGGCGGAAGGCCTCGTGCTCACGAACCCGCCGTATGGTGCCCGGGTCGGTGAGCGAAAGGCGCTCCGGAATCTCTATGCGCAGCTCGGTAACACGCTCCGCAAGCGCGCCGCCGGTTGGGACTTGGGCCTCCTCTCGGCCGACGCGATGCTCGAGGCCCAGACCCGGATCCCGCTCGCGGAACGTTATGCAGTGAGCAATGGGGGAATCCGGGTGCGGCTCGTGTTGGGATCGGTGCCGCGAGCCGGGGCTTAGGGATGAGGGAGGGCGTGACGAGCTCGCCGCGCGAGCTCAGCTGATCCACCCCGTGGCCTCCGCGAATTGCCTAAGCCCTCATCCCTAGGCCCTAGCCCTACTGCACACATGCCGCATGCGGATCGCCCTTGGGATGGTCGATCACCGGGCGGGCCGAGCGGTTCGCGAGCTCGAGCGCGGCGTCGGACACGAAGCGGGTTACCCGGTTGAGCGCGTCGTAATCGATGTACTGGGCCTCGTCGGTCACCTGGTGATAGTCGAGGTGCTCGCCGCGGGAAAACGCCACCGCCGGAATGTTGTACCGGGCGTAGTTGTAGTGGTCCGCGCGACAGTAGTACTGGAGTGGATGACCGGGCGCGTCGTAGGTCAGGTTGAACTTGAATGGGAGCGGCTGGCGCGCGTTCACCTGGTCGAGGATGTCGCCGAATTGCCGCGAGACCCGGCGCAGGCCGATCGCTTCGAGATACGCCGGTCCCGCGTCCGGCAAGTCGGTGGCGCTTCCCCGGCCGATCATGTCCATGTCGATCTCACCGATGATCGAGTCGGTTGGAACGGTCGCGTGATCGGTGTACCACGCCGAGCCTAACAATCCCTCCTCCTCGGCTGCGTGATTGACGAACAGGATCGACCGTCTTGGTTGAGGACCGCCCGCGAGCTTCTCAGCGATCTCGAGCAGCGCAACCGTCCCGGTCCCGTCGTCATCGGCGCCGTTGCGGATCGAGTCGGCCCGGGCCGGCCGGATCGCCCGCAGGCTGTCCAGGATGCGCCGGATCTCGCGCCATTCCTCCGGTTTAGGGTCCCGGTTCGGGGAATCCGCACCCATCGGACGGATGACCCGGTCGAACGCGCGGAGCGAGTCGTGATCGACGGGAAAGTGGTCGAAGCCGACGTGATCGTTATGACCCGAGAGCGACACGTAGGTGTTCCCGAGCGCGGGATCCGAGCCGCGGATGACCGCGACGACGTTGCGAGCAGCGAACGGCAACGGGAAGAAGCTGACTCCGACGCTTCCGCTGACGGGCTTGCCGGTCGCCCCCGGCTTGGCCGTCTCGATCGACCCGCCCAGCATTCGCTCGGCAACGCTCTTGGACACGAAGACGATGATCGGACCGGTGCCCGCCCGGGTCGTGTCCGTCATCACGCCGCCTTCGAGGAATGACGCGATCCCCTCTGGTGGGAGCTGCTCGAGCGCCGGGATCAGCAGCACGCTGGCGCCGCGGAAGCGCCCCGAGCGTCCGAGCAGGCCAATGTACCGTCCGAGCCCCCGGCCCCCGGAGCGGGCGAATGTGAAGAGCACGACGGCTCCGCGCGCCAGATCGGCGGATATCCAGGTCGTCGTGTCGGTGCTCGATCCACCGAATACGATCGGACGTCCGTCGAGGGCAACAGGCGGCCGGGCCGACCGGAGCGGCACGAAGTCGCGGCCCAACGTGAGGGCTTGGCCGTCGACCGCGAGGGTCAGCCGCTCGTCGGGCTTCAGTCGGAAGAAGGGGATCACCTGGAAATAGGTGCCATTGTCGCCGCCGGGCGCGAGGCCGAGGCGCTGGAACTCCGCTGCCACATAGGACGCCGTCTTGAAGTTCCCCTCCGAGCCGGTTGCCCGTCCGCCCATCGAGTCGTGGGCAATCAGAAACAGCCGCTGCCGGAGGTCCTGCGGACTGATTTCAGTCGATGTCTGGGCTCCGAGCGCTGAAGTGAGGGCCAGAAAGCCGGCAGCCAGCGCGGAGAGCGTGGAACGAAGTTTCATAGTTTGTGATCACGTGTGAGACGGAAGAATGAGGACATCTAAACATACGACCAGGAAGCGGTTGGGGTGTCAGGGGTTAGGGCTTAGGGCTTCGCCAATACGGAACCGGGCTTCGCGGACAGCGCCTACCGATAACTACAGGCAGGGGTAGGACTCGCGCGACAATCCCTCAGGCCTAATTCTTAATCCCTAAGCCCTCCCATTGACATGCCCGCGCCGGTCGAACACTATCGAACCAGCCCCCGAACCGATCGAGGTCTCCGATGCAGAAGGTCAGCTTTACCCGCATGGCGGACGGCACCAAAGAGGATTACACGCTGATCGATGTCGCCGAGCGGGCCCACGCCGAAGGTGTGGTGGATCGGTTGCTCGCGCAGCTCAAGGGGCTCAAGGATGAGCCGCTGCCTTTTCAGGTCGACCGATTGGAGCACTCGTTGCAGTGCGCCACTCGGGCCCACCGGGACGGCGCGAGCGAGGAGCTGGTGGTCGCCGCGGTGCTTCACGATGTCGGCGACGAGCTGGCGCCGTACAACCATTGTGAGGTGGCGGCGGCGATTCTCCGGCCATACGTGTCGGAGCAGACTTATTGGATTGTGAAGTATCACGGGCTCTTCCAGGCCTACTACTACGGCCATCATCTCGGCATGGACCGGAACGCGCGCGATAAATTCAAGGACCATCCGCACTACGCCGCGTGCGCCGAGTTCTGCGAGAAGTGGGACCAGCAGGCGTTCGATCCCAGCTACGACACGCTGCCGCTCGAGTACTTCGAGCCGATGGTGCGCCGGGTGTTTGCCCGAGAGCCGTTCATGAACGATCGCCGGACCTGAAGCAAGGTCCTGAACGAGGAGTTGCGTCATGCGCGCCTGGACTTCGCTCGTCGTCGCCGTGGTGGCGGCACCGCTCGCCGCTCAGGCGAAAGGGGTCAACCCGGACCTGGTCTCTCTTACGGTCCGGGCATCGGAAGGAGCGGCCTACGACCGGCTGATCTTCCTCACGAACGGAAATGCCGAGACTGTCATCGTGACGAGCTTGCGCCTGGTGGAGTGCGTGAACGTCGACGGCGGGTGCGGCGCCACGCGGAACGCGCAGCTCAGGGTCTTACCGGATCAAGAAGTGCTGCTTCTCCGGGTTAAGGCCGGTGCCGTGAGCCATCCGCCCAAGTTCAAGCTCAGCTACACCTGGAAGCCGGAGCGGACGGAGCTGGGGCCGGAGGTCGAGGTCCTGTTCGATCACAGCTCCCCGCCCGACACGCTTCCGGTCACTGGGGTGCGCAAGCGAGACGCGGCGGTCGCCGCCGCCGTCGATTCGATCGTAGTCGCGCCCGCGACGGTTACCGTACACGTCGGCGCGACGCTGAACTTGGGGAAAGTTCTCAGAATGACGGCCTTGGACGCGGAGGGGAAAACGGTTCCCGGTATCACCTTCCGTATGGCTGTGGACACGGGCAAGCTGTACGCCCGCCTTTCCGGGGGAATCCTGACCGGCCTCAAACCCGGATCCGCGCTGTTGCTGATATCGCCGCCCCAACCACCCGGCACGGCCAGCGTGCATCCGAAGGGAGCCAGCCGAGTGACGGTGACGGTGGTGCCGTAGCGCATCGGAAGTCGATAATCTGACATCGGACATCGGAAGTCGGGAAGGCCGCTGCGTGTCTATTGCCTCTCCCGAATTCCGTACCCGCCGACTTCCGACGTCCGATTTCCGACCCTCTATCCCATCCGGCTCACGTCCTCCCCCACCATCCCATAGAACAGGCCCGGAGCGTCCAGCATCGGCCAGTGGCCCGATCCTTCGAGTGACCGCTGCTCGATCCGGTTCGTGATGAGGAAGACGCGGGTCGACTCCGGCGTGCTATTGGTGCCCCAGTAGTAGATCTTGGCGTGAGGCAGCGCGGCGAATGCCTCGCCGGCGGCTGATTCTCCCGTCTCCGAGGCGGCGGAGCGGCCTAACGCCCAGAATGTGGTTGGGTCGGCTTTGCGAAGGGTTTCGTAGTGACGTTCGAGCAGCGGAAGCCGGTCGCACTTGGCTTCGGCCTCGGCTACGAGATCGCGATGGAATCCGTCTCCCTGATCGTACTCGAGGGCGCGGCCGCTCACGAAGGTGTCCGCCCGGGTCAGGTTCCCTTCGACGCTGATTACGCCTCGGATCCGCGCGCCTGCTCTCCGCGCGATCCGGGTCACGATCAGCCCGCCGATCGAGTGGCCTAACAGCACGATCCGGGCACCAGCCGAACGCTTCCCGATCTCTGCACGGAGGAGTCCGGCGACGCTGGCGATCGTGTAGCCGTCCGGGCTCGCGGGCGAATTGCCGAATCCGGGCAGATCCGGCGCGAACAGGTGGAAGTCCGCGAGCGCGGAATCGTCGAACGCCTCATCGAAATTCCGGCTCGAGTCTCCGAGGCCGTGGATCATCCAGAGGTGGAGGTCGCTGCCCGGGTTGCCCCCTTCGCGAACGGCGATCATGCCGAGCGCGGTCTCATGGGCTCGTCACGAACTCTCGGATCAGCCGGTTCACGAGCGGCCCCTGTTCGTGGACCACCCAATGGCTCCCCTCGGGAATCCGCTTCACCGTTAGGTGCGTGACGTACGCATCGAGACCCTCGAGATTGCCGGTGAGGAGCGCCTCGTCCTTCTCGCCCCAAATCACCAGCGTGGGCACCGTGATTTGAGTCTCCGGCCCAGGGAGCAGGGCGGCCGGCACCGGTGCATCCGGCGTGGGCGGACCCACCCGGGCGGCGCGATAGTAGTTGAGCCCGCCCGTGAGCGCCCCGGGTTGCGACCACGCCTTGATATACTCCGCCTTGTCGGCCTCGGTGAAGGCCCCGCTCTTGAGCCCCGATCCCAGGACACCGTTCACCAAGCCCTGATAGTTGTTTGCGCTGAGGCCGGACTCCGCCTGCGCGGAGCGAAAGAACAGCATGTACTGGCTCGCCTTCTGCTGGGCCGGATTGTTGGCGAGCTCGCGCCGAAAGACGAACGGGTGGGGTGCGTTGATGATCACGAGCTTCTTGACGTACTCCGGATACCGCAGCGCGAACACCCACGCCAGCGCGCCGCCCCAATCGTGCGCGACCAGCGTGAACTTCTTGACGCCGAGACTCTCGGCGAGCTGCCGAATGTCCTCGATGAGGATCGGGATCGTGTACTGCTCCACCGCGGCGGGCCGGTCAGACAGGTTGTAGCCGCGCATGTCGGGCGCGATTGCCCGGTGGTCGCGTCCGAACTCGGCGAGCTGATCTTTCCAGGCATACCAGAACTCGGGGAAGCCGTGGAGGAAGATGATCGGCTCGCCCCGCCCCGCCTCGGCGTAGTGGAGCGTGACGCCGTTCACCTTGGCGTAGTGGTGCGAGATCACGGGCGTACCTCGCGGCGTTTGAGCGAAAGCCGGCGCTCCGGCCAGGACCGCGAGCGCGATGAGTCGCACCACGGATCAGCTCCTCGTGATGATGGCGATCGACGCGTACTCCCGGTTCGCGGCCGTCACCTGTTTGAGCCAGGAGAGGAGCTCGGCCACCTTCTCGGGCGGAAGCGTGCCTTTCTTCCCGCCCTGCAGCCGGACCACTTTGAGCACTCGCCCGTCCTGGACCGCAGTACTGGTGACGGTGCCGAACAGCCCGTCCAAAGTTACCGGCTTCGGAAGATCAGCGCGCCAGCCGGCCGGGAGCTCGAAGTCAAACTTGGCCTCGGATGACAAAGAGGCCGAGACGGCCGCCACGTCGATGGTGAAGAGCCGAGGCTGGTGGGTCTCGATGTCGGTGATCACCGGCGTCAGGTCGGTCAACCCTCGGGAGAAGGGGAGCGCCATGATGGCCGCGTTGCCGGCGCGCTGGGCCGCCCGGGCGTGCCGCAAGCGGACGCTGAAATGCGGGTTCCCGCCCAGGTCGCCCTTGTCGATCACCGTTAGGCTGTCGCCCTCGACTTCGGGATAGACGCTGGACGCCACGTTCTTGGCGAACTCCGCCCGCTGGGTCGAGTCGAGCTCGGACGCAAAGACGTTTCGGAAGATCGACGCGATCCGGCCGCCGACGTTCATCTCGAGGCGCCCGTTCAGGTAACCGCTGGTGTCGACCACGCCGGACACGGTGATGTGGGTCGTCGCGGTCGCAGGGTTGTCCGACTCGATCGTCACCTCTTCGGTCCGCCCGTCCGGATGGACCACCAGCGCGAACTGTCCTTGATCCGACGGCGGCACCATGCCGTACGGCTCGAGACTCGCCGTCAAATCGACAAACGTGCGACCGGCCGGCCGGTCGAGCACCGCGATCGCATGGTCGAACTGGGCAATCGTCGGAATGCTCCGGTCGACGTCACCGCCGCTGTTGAGCAGCACGGGAAAGGCGGTAACGCCGAGCGCGTGGAGCATCGAGATGAACAGGGTTGCCTTGTCCTTGCAGTCGCCGACCGAAGATTGAAGGACGGTCGTGGCCGCCCGAGGCTGGTACCCGCCGATGCCGAGCTCGATCGCGACGTACCGCACGTCGCGGGCGACGAATCGGTGCACCGCTTTGACCGAGTCGTCGAGCGTCCTGGACCCGCTCACCAAGTCGTGCACCTTGGCGCGAATGTCCGGAGTGGCCTGGTCGCGATCCTTTGCCAGCACAGCGTACCATTTGCCGATCGATTGCCACGAGGTCGGGGCTGCAATCTGAATGGAGGCGACGACGCCGTTCGAATCGCCGGCGAAGGGCTCGGGCCTGAACTCGGGGACGTCGCGCGTCGCCCAGGTCGTCAGGCGCCGGCCGGCCACGACTTCGACGCTCTTCGCGAACCGGACGTTCCGCTCCTTGACGAGCGGCGTGAGGCCCACCGGCGTGTCGAGGACCAGGCGCGAGCGGCGGACCGGAATGCCAGGGTTGACGCGCCAGAAGCTGTAGAAATCGCCGGGCCGATACGGGGCCGTGTCCTCGGTAGTGTAGCTGACGTCGACCAGGACTCCGGGCGCCACCTTCCCGAGCGTCAGCCGGAGCACTTTCCGGTGCGTATACGTCGGTGTCCCCATCTCGGCGGGGACATCTGATTCCTGGGAAACCTCCGGCTTCTCGCTCACGACCTCGCCCGACGGCTTCACGACCCGGACCCAATTGACGGTCATCTTCTGATGATCGACGTCGTAGCTGAAGGAGAACTCGGACCACCGCTCGACCCCGTCGGGCTTCAAGATCTGCACGACTTGCCGGTAGGTGCGGCTCGCGCGGCCATCCGGCTCGTGTTTCACGACCCCGTCGTCGAGCAGGAATACGAACGAATTGTTTCGATACTTGGTCGAGTCGACTGCAAGAGCGTAGATCGAGTCGTGGACCACCGACTGGAGGACGAGCGCGGCAAGGAGCGGAAGCATGCGGTCTCCACAAAGGCGGCGCGTCGCGTAGATGCGCGGCGCCAAG
>JBDTOH010000213.1:0-9121 GCA_039933355.1 Gemmatimonadota bacterium
AAGCGTGGGTCGAGCAGGGGCGAGCGCCGGACGCGGTGATCGGGACCGAGGCGAGTGTTCACCTGTTTGCGGGGGAGCGCAATACGGCGCCGGGTCAAGCGACGGCCCGGCGGACGCGGCCAGTCTATCCGTATCCGCGGTGGACCAAGTACAAGGGCAGCGGCAATCCTAACGATGCCGCGAGCTTCGAGCCGGCCGAGCCGCGCTAGGTAGGGCGGCGTCAGTCTTCGACCACTACGGCCGTTCCCGACGCGCTGATCATCAGCATCCCGCCGCCCGATCCGAGGTGGATCGATTCATAGGCCAGCGCCACGCCAATGACTGCGTTGGCGCCGGTGGCGCTGGCTTCGTCCAGCATCTTATGAAGCGCGATATCGCGGGCTTTGCGGAGCTCAGTCTCGTAGCGCGCGGCCTTGGTCCCGGCGACGTTCCGGAGGCCCGCGAAGAAGTCGCGAAACACGCTGGCGCTGATGATCCCTTCACCCGAGACGAGCCCGAGCTGCTGGGTGATCCGTTTTCCGCCTACGTTGCCGGTGGTGACCACGATCATGGTGAGCTTGCTCCAGGCAGGTGTGACCGGCCCCGAACCGGCGACGTGGTTCCCCTCGGTCGGCGCGGCGGATATGTTCGATTCGATCCCTTTCAAAGATACCATATGAGCATGACTCGCCTGGTGACCGGTTCGCTCCTCGTCCTAACGACGAGCTCCGCTGTTGCCCAGCTTTCGCGAGACTCGGTGTATCGCCGCCTGCGCGACTTTCCGAGCCGAGTGAAGGGAGGGTCGATCGAGGCGCACTGGATGGCGGACGGGCGGTCCTTCTGGTATCGCGACGGCGCCCCCGCCCAGACGACGTTCAACCGGGTCGATCCAGCGACCGGGGCCGCGGCGCCGTTGTTCGATACGGGACGGGTGCGATCAGGCCTAGCCAAGATCCTGGGACATGAGCCGCCGTACCAGGGGTTGCCGTTCGATACGTTCGATTTCGTCGACGGAGAGAAGGCAATCCGCTTCTCGCTCGAGGGCCAAGCATTCCGGCTCGAGCTGGCCGACTACCGGATCTCGCGGGACGGGACGCCGGTTGCCAAGCCGCCGGCCGCGCCGCCGGCCCTGGGCGGTCCCCAGGAACTTCCGGCGCCGCGGGGATCCTGGACCGCGCTCCTTCAAGGCTCCGACCTCGCGCTCCGCTCGGCCGACGACGGCCGGACCGTTCCGCTCACGTCGGACGGAGTCGAGCGGTTTCCGTGGATATTGACGGGCGCGGCGTGGTCGCCGGGCGGCGATCACCTCTTGGCGCTCAAGGAGGACCGGCGCCAGATCCACTTCATTCCGGTGGTGCACTGGCTCAAGTCAAATCACGAAGAGATCACCTACTCGCCGTACGCGGCGACGGGCGAGGCGGTCGAACGAGCCGAGCTGTTCGTGATCGACGTCCGATCGGGCCGCCGGGTGGCGATCGAGGTCGGCGACGACGCCGAGCAGTCGATCCGTCCGCTCGGGTGGCGGGCGGGAGGGACGGAAGTGCTGTTTCTCCGGGCAGATCGGCTGTTCAAGCAGGTCGATCTGATGGCGGCGTCGGCGGCGACCGGGAAATCGCGGGTTATCCTCGCCGAGCGGCAGCCGACCTTCGTCGAAGGCCTCGCGTTCAGCCCGGCCACCCTCTACTACCCGATCGCGGATGGATCCCGCTTCATCTGGCGCTCGGAGCGGGACGGCTGGAGCCATCTTTACCTCTACGACGGGAATGGGACATTGGTGCGCCGCCTAACGACCGGCGAAGCCCCGGTGGAAGCCGTTGCGGCGATCGATGAAAAGGGCGGGTGGGTCTACTACATCGCCCACGGCGACCGAGACCGTCCGTACGACGAGGCGGTGTATCGGGTCGATCTCGAGGGGAAGCGGGCCGGCAAGCTCACCGACGGGACGGGGGTTCACGCACCGGCGTTCTCTCCGGACAAGAGTGTGTTCCTCGATACCCATTCGTCGGTCGACCGACCGCCGGAAGTCGTGCTCCGGCGGAGCGACGGCACCTTGGTCCGGAGCCTCGCCAAGGCGGACATCTCGGAGCTCGAGGCGGTCCACTGGCGGGCACCGGAGGAGTTTCGGGTCAAGGCGGCGGACGGCACGACGGATCTCTACGGGGTGCTCTACAAGCCGTTCGACTTCGATGCGTCGAAGAGCTATCCGGTCGTCGACCTCCAGTACATGGGCAACTTCACTCACTCCGCGCCGCACCGGTTCGCCGGCACCTGGCTCGGCGACGACGCCCAGTCGCTCACTCAGCTCGGCTTCGTGGTGTATATCGTGGATGCGAGGGGCACCACGGGACGGGGAAAGGCGTTCCAGGATTTCACGGTCGGCAACGTCGGGAAGATCGAGGTGCCGGATCACGTCGCCACGCTCCGGCAGCTGGCCAAGACGAGGCCGTTCATGGATACGACCCGGGTGGGTATCACGGGTTATTCGTGGGGCGGTTACTTCACCTTGCGGGCGATGCTCACGGCGCCGGAGGTGTTCAGCGTGGGAGTGTCGGGTGCGCCGGTGGTGGACTTCATGGCGGCGACCAGCCCCATCGAGCCGTACATGGGGCTGCCTCAGGCTAACCCGGGAGACTACGACCAGGGATCGAACCTGCCGCTGGCGGGGCGGCTCGAAGGCAAGCTGCTGATGACGATCGGCACGAGCGATGTGAACGTCACGTTCAACCACACGATGCGGATGGTGAACGCGTTCATCAAGGCCGGGAAGTTCTTCGATCTGATCGTGTTGCCGGAGGAGACGCATGGGCTGACGCCGGCGGCGCTGGCATACTATAACGAGGCGAGGAACCGGTACTTGGTGGAGCACCTCATCACGCATCCCCTGCGGGGAAGGGCGGGAGGGGCGGGGTTGTCGCCCTGAACCGAGGTCCGCCATCGCTGCGGAATCCTCAGAGTAGGCCGCCGCGGTGGCGAACGCGGTGTTCAAGGCGACGGGATGCGAGGTCGTGATTGTCCCATAACGCTCGACAAGTTGCTGCCGCGGTTGCCCGTCGTGCCGTGAACGTCAGGCTACCGCGACGAGTCCTCTCTCGCTCGCTAGTCAGCGCGCAAGGCCGTCCAGCGACTCCTGGTAGACGCGCTTCGCCAGCGCCCCGACCCAGGCCTTGAACGCCGGCGCCAGCTCCGCGGTCGGCCGGTACTTGCGGCCGATCGCATCGACGTCGACGGCGGCGAGCACCGCGTCGAGCCCGTCGACCCCCCGCTCGAGCGCCGCGTGAACCTGGTCGATGATCGCGGCGTAGAGCTCGATGGTCAGCCGCAAATAGGCCTTGTCGTGGAACGCGACGCCTTGACCCGGCACGATCGTGGTCACGTCGAGGGCTTCAAAGGCCCGCAGGCTCTGGAGCCAAGGCGTGATCGCGTACGAGGTGGTCGTCCAGGGCGGCGGGCCCTCACCGCTCTCCTGTGCGACCAGCGCATCTCCCGTTACCAGCAGCTTCTCCGCGGGGAGGTAGAGCACGGCCGATGCCGTGGCATCGCCGGTCACGCTGAAGATCCGCATCTCTCGGCTCCCGCTCCAGAGAATCAAGGTGTCCCGGAATGCCATGTTAGGCAGGACGCGAGGCAATGCGCGGACCTCCCCCTCGAAGGCGGCCGTCTCGTCCAGGTCCTTTTCCATGGTCCGGCGGGCCTCCGCCGTAAACGAGGTTCCATCCGCCTGCTTGCCGGTGCGAACGGCCGTGTCCAGCGCGGCCCGGCTCGCCGCTACCGATCGGCCGAGGCTGGCGGCGAAGAATCTGGCGGGCATCCGCTTCATGTAGTCGCGCGACCCGGTCGTCGCGACGATCGCAATCCCGGGGAACGCTTTCACGAACTCGGCGTTGCCGGACCAGTGGTCCTGGTGCCAGTGGGAGTTGATGAGCGTGCGCACCGGTTTGTCGGTGATCTTCCGGATCTCCGCGATCGCCAGGCGAGCCGTTCCCGCTCGGGTAAAGCTGTCGAAGACGGTGACGTCCCGATCGTTGACGATGACGACCACGTTGGTCGCGGTCCAGAGGTCGAGCGCGGACGGGGCTCGGAAGAGATAGATCCCGTCGCCGAGCACTTCCTTGATGAGCCCGGGCGTCTGGGACCGGCCGGCCAGCGGCCGAGCGAAGAGCCCGAGGACGATGAGCAGGAGGATTCGGCGGAACTGGCGCGAGGAGATTCGTGTCATTCGCAAGGATCCGGGCTAGAGGAGGGCCACCGCCGGCGGGCCCTCCGTTCGTGCCGGGGGTAGGCTTCGATCCGCCGGGCCGGGATGAGACCCGCTCTATGTTATGTAGTCGCTGGTAATCGCAGGGTCCTGGTACTGTGCCGTCCCGGTGCCTCAACGTTACGGACTTGTGAACGCCCGGGTTGGGCGGTCGTGCTGATGAGGTAGGGGCCGTCGTCTCCTATGGAGAGAGGCCCGAACACCCCGCGAGGAGTCGTTGCGAGCCCGTTCGGTGGACAGCGGCGCGAGGGCCTCGGCGTTGTCCCGATGAGCTTAGATTCGAGGCGGAGTCCCATGCTTTCATGAGGAGTGAACCTGTGGCATTCGCGAGAGGAAGATCGATGATCCGGAGCAACGCGGCCCGTCCTGTCCTTCAGGCTGTCATGCTGGGCGTTGTGCTTGGAGGCCCGCTCGTCGCGCAGGACACCGCATCGGCGGCCCGCAAGCAGAGGAGCGGTGAGGCCCAGGTGGCCGCCGTCATCGAGAAGTTCAAGCAAAAGGATCCGGGGTTGGAGACCCGCTTTGCCGAGGCGGCCGGCTACGCCGTATTTCCAACGGTCGCGAAGGGGGCCATCGGCATCGGCGGAGCGCGGGGGAAGGGATATGTCTACGAGCACGGCAAGCTCATCGGCCGGACGACGCTGACGCAGCTAAGCATCGGGCTGCAAGCAGGCGGCCAAGCGTATAGCGAGGTGGTCTTCTTCAAGACCGATGCCGCGCTGGCGAACTTCAAGAACGGTCGCCTGAAGCTCGACGCGCAAGCCTCCGCGGTGGCGCTGACCGAGCGGGTCGCTCAGGATCTCAAGTACCGCGACGATGTCGCGATCGTCACGATGGCGCAAGGCGGGTTGATGTACGAGGCGTCGGTGGGTGGGCAGAAGTTTTCATTCCACGCGATCCCGCGGCCCTAGTAGTAGTCCGATGGAGTTTGGTGCCGAGCAGCAGGATCTGTAATTGGGTTGAGTGGCTCGAGGGTCTCTTGGGAGCGGGATCCGCCATTGCGCGTCACCGGCAATGAGCGGCACCGAGTCACGAGAGACTCCTCGAGCAGTGTCCCACCACCGCGGGTTCCGAGGCGCTGGTCAACCATCTGTCCCTCGCCTACCGAAAGAATCCTCCTTACCGCTAGTATTCGTCGCGATCCGAATCTTGCCGTCAGCTCCAGCTCAATCCTCTCGAGGTCCTCCATGCTCAGAACCACCGCGCTGGGCCTTCTTGCGTCTGCGATCCTCCCAGTTGGCGCCGCCGGCCAAGCAAACCCCGCGGACACCGTCACGATCACCACAGTACCGGTGACGCCAGGGCTTTCGATGCTGGTCGGACCCGGTGGGAACATTCTCGTCTCGGTCGGCGCCGACGGGGTGTTCGTCATCGACGACGAGCTGGTGCAGCTGAGTAAGCGGACTACGGCCGCCATCGCCGCGATCAGCGATCGGCCGGTTCGGTTTCTGGTGAATACCCACTGGCACGGCGACCACACGGGCGGCAACGAGGCTCTCGGCAGCACCGGCGCGGTGATCGTCGCTCATGCGAATGTGCGAAAGCGGCTCAGCGTCGATCAGTTCATGGAACGCTTCAAGCAGACCGTGCCGGCGCTGCCGCACGTAGCGCTCCCGGTGATCACGTTCGACAGCACGGTGTGGCTCCATCTCAACGGCGACAGCATTCTGGTCCAGCACCTTTCCAACGCCCACACTGATGGAGACGCGGTGGTTCGGTTCCTCAAGGCCAATGTGGTTCACATGGGCGACACCTACATGAATCACATGTATCCGTTTATCGACATCTTCAGCGGCGGGTCGATCGACGGGGTCATCAGGGCTGTCGATGCGATGCTGCCGTTCGTGGACGAGCGGACCAAGATCATTCCGGGGCATGGAGCGCTGTCGAATCGGCAGGAGATGATCGCGTATCGGGATATTCTCAAGACGATCCGCGGCCGCGTGGCCCGGATGATCGACCAAGGCAAGACGCTCGAGCAGATCGTGGCCGCGAAACCGACGGCCGAGTGGGATGAAGGGTGGACGACGAGCTTCGTCAATGGAACGCAGCTGGTTCGATTCATCCACGAGAGCCTGCTGGCGAGCCGGAAGATGCGAGGCAAGCCACGCCAGGCTCACTGACGCCACGCCGGATGCAACGACGTTAGGCAGTCGACGCTCGGCCCCTTCACAACCCGCGCCTCGGAGTGCTCGTGCCGACTCTACCCGCTCAACGCTCCATGGCAGCTTTGCGCGTCGTTGTGGCCGCTCTCCTCTTCATCCACGGGTGCTCTCGCGCCGCCACGGGCGGGGTGACCGGATTCGGTGAGTTCCTCTCGGCGAACCATGTTCCATTTGGCCTGGCTGTTGCCTGGGGGGTCACCATCCTCGAGGTCGTGGGAACCCTCGTCCTCGCGGCGGGACGGTTCGTCCGCCCACTGGCGCTCTATTTCGCGGCGGAGCTGGCCATGGGAATTATCCTCGTCCACGCCAAGGAAGGATGGTTCGTCGTGGGCGGAGGCCGGAATGGAGTGGAGTACAGCGTGCTCCTCATCTCCGTGCTGGTGGCGGTCGCGTGGGCGTCGCGGACGCCCCGGCCGGCGGCCTGACCATTTCCTGAGCCGGCCCGATGGCCCTCTGATCAGTGCGCGTCGACGTCCGCAGCAGCCGCGCCGCGCTTCCGCTTCCGGAGCAGGAAGATGGCCGGGGAGACGATCACGAACACCAGCAACAGAAGCATCCACGCGTCGTTGTAGCTCAGCATCGAGGCCTGGCGGGTCACCTGCTGGTCGAGGAGGCGGAGCGCGCCTTCCTGGGCGGCGCCGGGACCGTACCCGCGTGCCGAGAGGACGGCGGCCATCTCGGCGAGACGGCTCTGGGTGAGCGCGTTGCCCGAGGTCACGTGCTCGATGAGAACGCTCCGGTGGAGCTCGGTCCGCGAGGTGACGTACGACGCGAGCACCGCGATGCCGAACGCGCCGCCTAACTGGCGTGCCAGGTTCATGAGGCCGGCGCCCTGCTGCGCCTCGTGAACTTCGAGCGAGGCGTAGGCGGCGTTGTTGATGGGTGTGAACAGGAGGCCCAAGCTCGCGCCCCGGATGATCAAGCCGGTGCGGACATCCGCTTCTCCGGCGGCAACGGAGAGGTGGCCGAGATCCCACATCGACCAGACCATCAGGAGCACACCGATCGAGATCAGCGTTCTGGCCTCGACGGGTGGGTTGGCTCCGTTGAGCATTCGGCCGCAGGCCACGGCGCTGATCGCGGTCGCGATACCGCCGGGCAGGAGGGCGAGGCCGGTTTCGGTCGGGCTGAAGCCGAGGATCGACTGAGTAAAAAGAGGGAAGATGAAGACCCCGCCGTAAAGCCCGAAACCCAACGCGATGAAGAGGAAAATCGAGGCGGCGAGCTGCCGATTCTTGAGCACCCGAAAGTTGACGACCGGATGGAGGTTTCTGGGGGAGAGCTCCCACCAGACCATAGACACCAGGGTCACGGCGGCGACGATCGCGAGCTTGATGATCAGGGAGCTTTCGAACCAGTCCTTGGCGTTGCCCTCCTCGAGGACGTACTGGAGCGAGCCGATGCCGACGGTCAGGAGCCCGATGCCGAGCCAGTCGACCGGCTTGGTGCTCCGGTGCAGCTCGGGCGGATCCGCGAGAAACGTGCTCACGAGGAAGAGCGACACAATCCCGATCGGAATGTTGATGAAGAAGCACCAGTGCCACTGGTAGTTGTCGGTGATCCAGCCGCCCAGCGTCGGTCCTAACGTCGGTGCCACGATCAGGCCCAACATGAAAATGGCTTGGACCATGCCTTGCTGGTTGCGCGGGAAGATCTGGCGGATGGTGGCTTGGGCGGTGGAGAGCAGCGCGGCGCCGCCGGCCCCTTGGATGATCCGCCAGAAGACGAGGGACTCGAGGCTCCGCGACTCGCCGCAGAAGACCGATGCCACCACGAACAGGATGATGGAAAACGTGAGGTAGCGCTGGCGCCCGAACCGCTCCGCGAAAAACGCGGTCATCGGGAGGACGACAACGTTGGAGAGGATGTAGCCGGTACTGACCCAGCCGATCTCTTCGCGGGTCGCGCCGAGGTTCCCGGCCATCTGGGGGAGCGCGACGTTGATGATGGTGGTGTCGAGGATCTCCATGACGGCGGCGGTGATCAAGCCGAGCAAAATGAGCCACCGGTAGCGGGCGACGTAGGCCGCGGCTTCCTCGGCCGTGCGATGGGGTCGGCGGCGGCCGGCCTTCGCGGCGGTTTTGGTCGGCTCGGTGGTGGCGTCGGTCATGGCGGGCTCAATGCTGGGGGGTTGGAGGTGATTTTGCTAGGTGCAGAGGTGCGAGTCGGCAATCGCACGGTTGCGAGAGGGCCGGATCGAGCGCGATCATTGGATCCGACCGTCGGTTCAATTGTCGTCAGGAACAACTCAAGAGGTTCCCATGCTCGCGCGCTACTTCATGTCCGCATCGCGGACTTTACCGGGCCCGACGTTCGAGGCTGCGTCGACTATTGTCGTCGCGACGATGCTCTTCTCCGCCTGTAGCAAGGAGGCACCGAAGCCCGCTGCCGAGCCGCCCGCAGCCACCGCCGCGACCCCAGCCCTCGGGCCCGGCGAAACGATGTTGCCCGTTCGCGGCGGCCGGATCTGGTACAGGTTGTCCGGCACGGGGAAGGGCACGCCGATGGTGCTTCTGCATGGCGGCCCCGGGGCGGGGAGCTACTACCTCAAGCCGTTCGAGGACATCGGCGACGATCGGCCGATCGTGCGTTACGACCAGCTCGGAGCGGGAAAATCGGATCGGCTCACCGACACGACGCTGATGACCATTCCGCGCTTCGTCGAGGAGCTCGATTCGTTGCGTCGCGCGCTCAAGATCGAGAGGTGGTTCGTCAACGGGCA
>JBDTOH010000214.1:0-9080 GCA_039933355.1 Gemmatimonadota bacterium
CCAGGAGGCGGCCGCGCGTGGCAGTCTGGCCGGATACCCGATGGTCGACTTCAAGGCCGAGTGCTTCGACGGGAGCTACCACGACGTCGACTCGAACGAGATGTCGTTCAAGCTCGCGGGCATCATGGCATTCCGGAACGTCGCGCCCAAAGCCCGTCCGGTTCTCCTCGAGCCGATCATGGCAGTGGAGATCTACACGCCGAGCGAAATGCTGGGCGACGTGTTAGGCGACCTGAGCCCGCGCCGGGGTCAGATCCTGTCGACCGAGGCGGTCGGCCGGCTCACCAAAGTCAACGTGCTGATCCCGCAGGCCGAGTTGTACCGGTACTCGACCCACCTGCATTCGATCACCCACGGGCGGGGGACTCACCGCGAGAAGTTCCACGGCTACGCCGAGGCGCCGCCGGAAGTGACGACGAAGGTGGCCTCCGAGAACAAGAAGCCGGGCGCGGACGAGGAATGAAGGCCGGCGGCATGAGAGCCGGCGCCTCCGTCCTGTTCTGCCTCGCGCTCGCCTGCCGGGAAGGCCCCAAGCCGGAAGGTTCATCCGTGCCCGCCTCTGCCATGCCGGAGATCGCCGAAGCGTATGTCCGTCTTGCGCTCGCGGTCGGGCGCCACGACCCGAACTACGTCGACGCCTACTACGGCCCGCCTGAGTGGAAGGCCGCGGCCGATTCGGTCACAGTTCCGCTCGATACGCTCGCGGCACACGTCGACGCGGTCCGGAAGCGACTGACGGAGACCGCGATCCCCGCGGCGGCCGATGCCCTCGACAGTCTCCGCCACACGTATCTCGACCGGCAGCTCAGCGCCATGGCGGCGCGGCTCCAGATGTTGCAGGGCAAGAAGCTCCGCTTCGACGAGGAGTCCGAGGCCTTGTACAACGCCGTCGCGCCCACGCATCCCGAATCCTACTTGCAAGACCTCATCGCAAAGCTCGATCCGCTGCTGCCGGGCACTGGCTCCGTTGCCGATCGTTACCGCGCGTTTCGGAGCGAGTTCATCGTTCCTGCGGCCAAAGTCGACACGGTGTTCAAGACCGCGATCGCGGAGTGCCGCGCGCGGACGATCAAGTACGTCAGTCTTCCCGCGAACGAGTCGTTCACCGTCGAATACGTCAAGAACAAGCCGTGGAGCGGGTACAACTGGTACCAGGGCGGTTCGAAGAGTCTGATTCAGGTGAACATCGATCTCCCGATCTACATCGACCGGGCCATCGACCTTGCGTGCCACGAGGGTTACCCCGGCCATCACGTCTACAATGCGCTGCTCGAGTCGGCGCTCGTCCGTGGAAAAGGCTGGACCGAGTTCTCGATCTACCCGCTCTTCTCGCCCCAGTCGCTCATTGCAGAAGGGACGGCGAACTACGGGATCGTCATGGCATTTCCGGGCGGCGAACGGGCTGCCTTCGAGCGGGACCATCTCTACCCCCTCGCCGGACTCGACCCCGCGCTGGCGGAGCGTTATGCCCGGATTCAAGAGGTCGCAGGCGAGCTGAGCTACGCCGGCAATGAGGCGGCGCGTCGCTATCTCGACGGCGAGATCGACGCCAAAGCCGCAGCGGACTGGTTGGTCCGCTATGCCCTCTCGACGCCCGAAGCTGCGATACAGCGGGTCAAGTTCTTCGACACGTACCGGAGCTATGTCATCAACTACAACCTGGGGCGTGACTTGGTGGGGACCTACGTGGATCGCGAAGCGGGCGCCGGGGCGCCGGCCGAGCGAAGATGGCAGGTGTTTTCCGGCCTGCTTGCCTCGCCGCGGCTCCCGGGAGGGCTTCAAGAGCGCTGAGATCGGAAACGGGTTCAAACCTTTTCGGTACCCTTACGTATCTAAAGCAGGTCCACGAGCCGGCCGGTCGCTCATCCGGTCCCGAAGCCCGCCGTCCCCCAGAGGTACCCCGAGTGTCCAATCTCCTTCGAGATCTTCGAATCGCGCTCCGCTCGCTCAGCCGCCGCCCGCTGTTCACCACAATCGTCATCCTTACGCTCGCCCTCGGCATCGGCGCCAATACCGCCATCTTCAGCGTGGTGAACGGTGTGCTGCTGCGCCCGCTGCCCTATCATGCTCCCGAAAACCTGGCACTGATCTGGAGCAAGTGGACCAACTTCGAGAAGACCTGGGTTTCCGACTTCGAGTACGACCAGTACAAACAACAGGATCGTCTGTTCGAGGATGTCGCGGCCTGGGCCGACAACGGCAATGTCGCACTGACGGGCGACCAGGGACCCGAGAGCGTTCCGTCGGCGGCGCTCACCAGTAACCTGCTCCCGGTGCTGGGCGTGCCGTTGGAGCGAGGGCGCGGCATCGCGAAGGACGAGGATGTCCCGAAGGGGCCGAGCGTGGTGCTGGTGGCCTACGATCTATGGAAGCGGCGCTATGGGAGCGACCCGGCGCTCGTCGGCAAGAACATTCAGATCGATGGGAAGGCGTTCAGCGTCGTCGGCGTCTTGCCCCGGTCGTTCCGGCTTCCTCTCGAGTTCCAGTTGCGCACCAGAGCCCAGCTGTTCGTGCCGCTCCAGCTCGACCCGGCCAATATCGACGGCGGCAGTCACAGCTACTTCGCCGTGGCGCGTCTCAGGCCGGGCATCACGGTTCCTCGCGTCACGCGCGACCTCGAGGCGCTCACCACGCAGTGGGCCGGGGACCCCAACCATCCGGTCAGCATGCGGTTCAGCGCGTTTGCGGTCGCGATGAACGACGAAGTCAACGGCGGCATCAAGACGCCGCTGGTGGTGCTTCTGGCCTCGGTCGGGCTTCTGCTCCTGATCGCCTGTGCGAACGTGGCGAATCTGCTCCTCACCCGGGCCGACGGGAGGGTCCGCGAGGTCGCGGTCCGCTCAGCGTTAGGTGCGGGCCAGGGACGGCTGCTCCGGCTGGCACTGGTCGAGAGCGTCGCGCTCGCGCTCGCGGGCGGCGTCGTCGGCGCGGCGCTCGCGTGGGTCGGCGTGCGGGCCCTGGCCAGCGGCGCACCGACCAGCGTGCCGCGCGCCGCCGACCTCGGCGTGGACGGCGTCGTGCTCGGTTTCACCCTCCTTCTTTCCGCCGTCACCGGCCTGCTGTTCGGTGCCGCGCCGGCGTTTCGGTCGTCGCGGGTCGATCTCGTCACCTCGCTCAAGGAGGGCGGGCGGAGCGGCAGCGAAGGCCGCTCGCGCCGGCGCGGGCGTGACCTGCTGGTCGCGGCTGAGATGGGCATCGCGGTCGTGCTCGTGATCGGGGCCGGTCTCACGCTCAGAAGCTTCCAGAACCTGGTCCGGCTCGACCCCGGCTTCGACGCTCACAACGTCCTAACGCTCCGGCTGGCCCTCCCGGAAGGCGACTATCCCGCGACGCCTGAGCTCGTCCGCTTTTACGATCAGGTGGGCGCAGAGGTGAAGCGGGTTCCCGGCGTGACCGCGGCCGGCTTCGTCCGCGTGCTTCCCCTCGCGGCGGAGATCGGAGACGCGGGCATCCAGATCGAAGGCCGGCCCATACCCCCCGGTGAGCCGAATCTCTCCGCGGACTGGCAGGTCGTGACGCCCGGCTACTTCGAGGCGATGCGGATCCCCCTCATCCGCGGGCGATTCTTCGATCAGACCGACACGCCCGACGGCCTTCCGGTGATCGCTGTCAACCAGACGCTGGCCAAGGAGTATTTCCCCGGAGAAGATCCCCTGGGCAGGCGCATCAAGGTGGGGGGCGGACCTCAGGCCCCATGGCGCACCATCGTCGGACTAGTCGGCGACACCCGACACAACGGTCTCACGAAGCCTCCGAAGCGGGCTTGGTTCATCCCCCACAACCAGTTCGCGACCGCGTTCGGCAGCACTAGGCGCGCGATGACGCTGGTCGCTCGCACCAGCGGAGATCCGCGATCGCTGGTCCCGGCGGTCGAGCAGCTAATTCACCGCCGGGACGCGAACCTGGCGATCACCGAGATCGCCACGCTCGACGATGTGATGGCGATCGCTGTTCAGGAGCAGCGGTTTCTGACGACCTTGATGACCGGGTTCGGGATTCTCGCGCTGTCGCTCGCGGCGATCGGGATTTACGGCGTGATCTCCTACTCCGTCACTCAGCGAACCCAGGAGATCGGTATCCGCCTCGCGCTCGGTGCCGACCGGTGGAAGGTGCGCCGGCTGGTCGTTCAGCAAGGCATGGCGCCCGCCCTGGCCGGAACGGTGGTCGGGGTTGGGGGCGCGGCGTTGCTCAGCCAGTTCATGCGGACGCTACTGTATGGCGTCGCGCCGCTCGACGCGCTTACGTATACCGCCATCCCGATCCTGTTGATGGCGGTCGCGTTCGCCGCGGCGCTCATCCCGGCGAGCCGCGCGACCCGGGTCGAGCCGGTCGAAGCGCTGCGGCACGACTGATCCCGGCGCTCTCACCGGAAGGACGCGCCCCGTCCTGGCTCGCGCCGGGTCGGGGCGCTAGGCTTATGGTAACTTCCCCTCCGTTCGATCATGACCATCGGAGCTCCTGTGAGCCAACCCGCAACCGATTCCGCCACCGCGGCGACGCTCGCAGTTGTCGAGCAATTCAACGAGGTCTTCAACCGCCACGACGTCGACGGGATCATGGCCGCCATGACCGACGATTGCGTCTTCGACAGCACTCGCCCCACGCCGGACGGTGAGCGGTTCGTCGGCCAGGCCGCTGTGCGCGGCTTCTGGACGGCCTTCTTCGCACGGTCTCCCGCCGCGAAATTCGAAGCCGAAGAAGTCTTCGCCTGCGGCGATCGCTGCGTCATTCGCTGGGTCTATCACTGGGCCCGTGAAGGTGTTCCGGGTCACGTTCGCGGGGTCGACGTCTTCAAGGTTCGCGATGGCAAGGTCGCCGAGAAGCTGTCGTACGTAAAAGGATAGCCGGACGTGAACATCTACGATATCGAAGTCACGACGATTGACGGCAAAGAGGAGACTCTCGCTCCCTATCGGGGCCGGACCCTCCTCATCGTCAACGTGGCGAGCAAGTGCGGCTTCACGCCGCAGTACAAAGGTCTCGAACAGCTCTATCGCAGCTGCCGCGACCGAGGCCTCACCGTGCTCGGCTTCCCCTGCGATCAGTTCGGTCACCAGGAGCCGGGCGACGAAGCTGAGATCCGGAGCTTCTGCACGTTGCGATACGACGTGACCTTCCCGCTCTACGCCAAGGTCCTGGTCAATGGACCCGACGCGCATCCGCTCTACACGCTCCTCAAAGGGGCGAAGACCGGCGTCCTCGGCTCGAGCTCGATCAAGTGGAACTTCACCAAGTTCCTGGTGGGCCCGACCGGCGAGGTGATCAAGCGCTACGGCTCCCGTGACACACCCGCGGACATCGAGGCCGACGTCGCGCCGCTCCTGGCCGCGAAGGCGGGTTAGGTGCTCCTACCACTCTCGAGTGAGATCAGATGACGATCCGCGCCTTTGCTGTCATCGTCGCCGGGCTCGGCCTCATCACGGGGCCTCTCGCCGGCCAGCACAAGCTGATGGCGACGCCCAAGACCGTCGCCTGGGGCTACTACGACGGCGCGGCGACGCCCGTACTCCGGATCAAATCCGGCGACGAGGTTGAGGTTGGGACGCTGATCACGTCGGGGCCGGATCGGCTCGAAAAGGCCGGCGTCCCTCCGAAGGACGTTGAGCAATCGCTGCGGGATATCTACCGGGAGATCACGACGCACGGTCCCGGCGGACACATCCTCACGGGTCCCATCTACATCGAAGGCGCCGACTCCGGCGATGTCCTCGAGGTCCGGATCAAGTCGATCGACCTCGCGATTCCCTACGCCTACAACGGATTTGCGCCGGAGCGCGGGTTTCTCCCGGAGGACTTCGGCTACGCGAAGACCAAGATCATTCCGCTCGACCGGGCCACCATGACGGCTCGCTTCGGCGACGGGATCACGATTCCACTGCGGCCCTTCTTCGGCTCGATGGGTGTGGCGCCGCCGCTCGCGATGGGAAAGATCAGCAGCGCGCCGCCGGGCATCCACGCGGGAAACCTCGACAACAAAGAGCTGGTCGCCGGCACGACGCTGTTCATCCCGGTGCATGCAAAGGGCGCGCTCTTCGAGGTCGGCGACGGACATGCGGGGCAGGGGAACGGCGAGGTCGACATTACGGCGCTCGAGACGTCCTTGACCGGTCGGCTGCAGTTTTTCGTGAGGCACGACCTCCATCTGACCTGGCCCCGCGCCGAGACGCCGACTCACTGGATCGCCATGGGCATCGACAAGGATCTGACCCAGGCGACCAAGATCGCGGTCAGGGAGGCGATCGCCTTCCTGGTCGAGACGAAGGGTCTCTCACGCGACGACGCCTATATGCTCACCAGTGTCGCGTGCGACGTGGACATCACCCAGCTGGTCGACGGAACGCTCGGCGTCCACGTCATGATTCCGAAGCGGATCTTCGGGAAGCCATGACCGGACCCTGCGTTGCTTCGCCCCGTTCGGGCTGCTAATCTCTAAAGATGGCGGAATTCAAAGAAGCGCCGTCACGCCTTCCCGATCCCGTGTCCGATCAATGGGCCGACAATCGGTCGCTTGCCTACGGCGACCGGAACGGCCAGTCGCCGGTCAGCCAAGCCGAGGCCGAACGGCGTCGCCGGGCAACGCGGACCGTCCGGCAGCTCTCATGGCTGTGGGTTGCCGCTGTCACTGTTGGCTTCCTCATCAAATCGATCAGCATCAATTGGAGTTTTGGGACCAAGGACTCCAGTTTCGGCCTCGCATTCTCGACCGGGTGGATCGCCTGGGTCTGGATCGCCGCGGCGATCATTCCACCTATCGTGTTCAGGTTACGTGCGCGCCGAGCCCGCTGACGGGTTCGGCTTTTTCGGAGGGAACATGACGAAACAGGATGACCAGCGGATCGCGGCTCTAGCGAAGAAGAACGCAGCCAAGGCCAAAGCCCCGGTCAAGGACCGCTCGACCCAGTACGACGATACCCTCAAGTCGAAGCCGCCCGAGGAGGATCACGAAAACAAGCGCTTTTTCAAGGACATGAAGAAGCGCGAGTTCTGAGGAGGGAAAAGCAAACGGCCGACTCGCGTTTGCGAGCCGGCCGTTCGTCTCAAGAAAAGCCGCTGAGCCTACTTGAGCTTGACCACGTTCTCCGCCGCCGGGCCCTTGGCGCCTTGAACGACGTCGAACTCGACCCGCTCACCTTCGGCCAACGACTTGAAGCCTTCGGACTGGATTGCAGAGTGATGAACGAAGCAATCTTTTTGGCCACCCTCGGGGGTGATAAAGCCAAAGCCCTTCGCGTCATTGAACCACTTCACGGTGCCGGTCGTACGCATACCCTAAACTCCTTCAAATGGTGTAATCGGAGTCCGGTCTTGCCGTACGAGCCGACTACGTGTTGTTGTTCGTGAGCAATGCCTCACGATGCATCCTGCTGCCATCCTTCGCGGATCCGCTACCAGGAACTACAGAAATTTGGCTTCTGACAGCCAAACGCCCCTAGTCACCGAAAAAGTATTCGCATTTGTGGCATGGACAAGATAGCTCGGGTGCTAGGGGATTGCAACTAGCTCGTCCGGAGGGGCCGCCGTCGCCCGGCCTAGCCGGTCCGGCCCGATAGCGGTAATCTTTGTATACAATCCCAACCCGCCATCCCCAATTGCCGGAGGAGCCTTTGCCGCTCCGACTCTCGCTTGGTCTGGCCCGTGTCGCTGTCGCCTGCGCACCTGCACACAAGGCTGCTCAGCCGACCCGCCCTGTGATAGAGCTGACCACGAACGAAGGGTTCGATGCTGGGCTCAGCTTCAGCTGCTCTTCAATGCAAGACTCAATGTCGATGGCGTTGGCGCGGCGTACGCGCGGAAGCAGTCCAGCACCGAGGCGCCGTTCGTCCGCGCCGCGATCGGCGTCTTCAACAAGGCCGGCTTACGCCCATCGTCGCGCCCCGGATCGCGGGCTCGGCGCCGGATTACCTCTTCACCGACCGGCTCAAGCTCCCGATGGTAGCGGCGGGTCTCGGATACGGAGCGGGCGCGCACGCACCTAACGAGATCATGCTGGTCGAGCCCAAGGCGGGGTCGAAGGTCGCGGCGCTGCCGCAGCAGGAAAAGTTTTACGTCGGTTTGCTCTACGCGCTGGCGGAATCCAAATGACGGGCAGGTTGAATCCCATGGCAACGAAATGGAACGGTCTCATGAAGCGGTCGGCAGGAATTCTCGCGTTTGCTTCTTTGGCGGTGGCGGCACCGGCCGTCGCGCAGCAGTCGCAGTCGGACTCGCTGCTCACGGTCAATCACTATCTCGATCTCGAGCAGGTAGCCAATCCGCAGATCTCGCCGGATGGGAAGACCATCGTATACTCCCGAGGCTGGATCGACAAACAGAACGACAAATGGGAGTCGGCCATCTGGGTAATGAACGCCGACGGCACCAAGAACCGGTTTCTGGTCAAAGGCGGCAGCCCGATCTGGTCGCCGGACGGGACCCGGATCGCATACGTCGCCCCGGGAGAGGCGCCCAAGGGGGCGCAGATCTTCGTCCGGTACATGGACGCGGAGGGGGGAACGAGTCAGGTGACGCGGCTGACGGAAGGGCCGGGGAGCCTCCAGTGGTCGCCCGACGGAAAGTGGCTCAGCTTCACCAAGGTCGTGCCCAAGACCGACCCGACCACGCTCACAGTCGACATGCCGGCCGCGCCGCCTAACGCAAAATGGACGCCCGGCCCGCGGGTGGTCGAGCGGCTCCATTACCGGATGGACCGGTCCGGATATTCGGAGGTCGGGTTCACCCATCTCTTCGTGGTTCCCGCCGACGGCGGCAGCCCGAGGCAGCTCACCTCCGGCGACTGGAGCGTCGGCAATGCGTTCGACGGCCTCACCTTCGGCGCGCAGTACGACTGGCTCCCGAACGGTAAGACTATTGTCATCGAGGGACTGAACGAGCCCGACGCGGATCTCACGTACCGCGATGGGAACATCTACGCGGTGGACGTCGCGACTGCGGCGATTAAGCGCCTCACGCCCGAACGGGGAAGCTGGAGCCATCCGGTGATATCGCCGGACGGGTCGAAGATCGCGTACACCGGGTACCCGTTCGTCAAGCAGACGTACCGGGTCGCCGATCTCTACGTGATGAATGCCGATGGGACCGGC
>JBDTOH010000215.1:0-9036 GCA_039933355.1 Gemmatimonadota bacterium
CCTAACGGTTTGACTCGGGTCCGGTCGGCCGCCAACAGTTTGGTGTTGCTTCGGACCATCGCCGCCACCCCGGCCTGGCGGTCGGTGCGACGGTAGAGGGTCATCACCGGCATCTGACTGAGCACGATCCCGGCCCGGTCGAGGTCGCCGGCCTTGAGCGCCGCGATCATTGCCTCCATGCCGGCCGGCATTTTCGAGGCCGGCCGTCCGCCGATCGACGGCCCAATCAGCACCAGTCGCTCGACCCGATCAGGCCGCGCGAGGGCGACGTCGAGCGCGACCGCCGAGCCGAGCGAGTGGCCGACCAGCGTGGCACGGTCCACCCCGGCGGCGTCGAGCACTTCCAGTACATCCCCCTCGAACGAGAACGGTCCGCCGCTGTCCCGCGAGCGACCGTGAAACCGGAGATCGAGGAGAATGACCCGATGAGCCGGCGCCAGTCGCTCGGCCACCGGCCCAAAGCTCCGCGAGTCGAGGTCGGCCCCGTGAATCAGAACCACGGCCGGACCGGAGCCCATCTCCTGGAACCACAAGCCGGAGCGAGTGTAGCGGCCGGTGTCGGCTCCTCCGATCGCCGCGAGAGCAACCAGAGTAGTTAGCATAGCTAACAGTATCGAACGACCGGGGAACCGTCAAGACCGACCCGAGCGAACCGGCCCGGCCGCTGCCGTAGCGGGCACCACCCTGCCCCGCTTGGTCCAATGAAGGAGTCGCCCTTCGCCGGAATTCATCTAGCTTTCGAAGTCATCAACGCGCCCATCTTCGGCATCCCGCCGGGATCGCGACGAGCGATCGAGCTGGTCACGGTTTCGCACTCACGGCTCTTCGTCCTGGATGATCAACCCGACGCCATGGACCGCGTGATCGCGGCGTTTCTCCTGGGGCGGGGACAATGAGGTTGGCAGAACGCCTCGAAGGCGGAATCCGCGCACGTGCGCGAGCTCTACAGCTCGCCGACGGCTGACGCGGCCATCGAGAGCGATCGGCGAGCACAAACGCACAAGTTCCGTAGGCCATTCTCACACGGAGGAGTCTAGATGTCCGATCCAATTCGGCGAGAGCTCAGACTGATCAAAGGCTACGCCCTCGTCGTCACCACGCTGCTCGGTACCCTCTCGATCGCCGCCTTCCGCCAGTCGACTGAGAAGGCCCGATTCGGTGAGATCGACGTCGAGCGGATCAACATTGTCGAGCCGGACGGAAAGCTCCGAATGGTGATCTCGAACCGGCCGCGGTCTATCGGGCCGATCTACCAGGGCAAGCCGTTCGGTTATCCGGGCGGTGGCCGGCCGGGGATCATCTTCTTCAACGATGAGGGCACCGAGAACGGCGGGCTCACGTTCACGGGCAAGCGCGGCGCCGACGGCCGGTTCGAGTCGTCGGTGGGAATGTCGTTCGATCAGTTCAACCAGGATGAGACGCTCACGCTCCGCTACTCCGACGACAACGGCACCCGGTCCAGCGGGGTCGCTATTGCCGACCGGGCCGACCGGAACATCTACGACCTCGTCATGGAGCGGGACTCGATCCAGAAGATGCCCGATGGACCGGCAAAGACGGCGGCGTTGCAGGCGTGGTCCGCACCCCGCAATGGCGTCCCGCTCGCCGCGCAGCGGGTCTATCTGGGACGGGATCGGAGCCGGTCGGCCGTGCTCAATCTCTCCGACCCCAACGGCAAGTCGCGGCTCCGGCTCCGGGTCGACTCGACCGGCTCGGCGAGCATCGAGTTTCTGGACGCGCAGGGTAAGGTCACGGCCCGGCTTCCGGAATCTCGTTAGGCAAATGTGTGAGCTCACCAGTACCAGTACGGGGGGAACGCGCCGAGCACCCGCCAGGCGAGGAGCACCACGAAGACCGACGCACCGGAGGCCGCGATCAAGACTCCGTGAGCGTAGCTCACCCGGCCGATCGCGAGCCCGCGGGTCCGGATGAACCGAATCGCCTGCCAGATCAGGATCAGCGCGCCGGCGTGGAGCGTGAGGCGCCAGAGCGCCGGCCGGACGATCGCTCCCGCGCCAATACCGAGGCTCACGCCCCACTGAGTTTCGGCGAGCAGGCCGATGAGAACGAGCACCAGGCCGAGGAGGCTCCACCGCGCCAACGTCCGCAGGTGCGGCGGAGCTTTCGGGCGGAGCTGAATCAGCGCGGTCAGGAGCACGAGGATCGCGATCGCGACGACCGGCATGCTCCAGCCCGGCGACTCGATGACGTTGGTCTTCTTGAACACGCCGCCGCTCAGGCCGACCGCCATGTACCGGCCTACCGGCAGCTCGGCCATCGCGATCCGGTCGCCCTTCTTGTTCTCATAGAGCAACGGCCCGACTCGGCGATAGTCGCCGAGCACGGAGAAGTCGCCGCCGAGCCTGACGGAGCTGTCGCCGGCGCGCTCGAGGCGCACCAGGCCGCCCCACCCGCCTAACCGGGAGATCAGGCTCCGGCTGTGGTTCGACCCGATCACGTAGTCGCCGAAGTAGTCCTCGACCCGGCCGGCGGAGGAAGCGGAAGGCGGCGCTTTGCCCTCGCTCGAGCGGGGCCGGTCGGCCGGAATGAACCGGCCGGCGAAGGTATCCGTCAGCTCGCGGAGCGTGTTGAGCCCGGGCTTGGCGGCGGGCTGGATGTTCACATCCTTGAGCGCCTGGAAAATGTTGGACACCGTCAGATCGAAGGAGCCGATCTGGCCGCCGAGAAAGGTGACGAGGATGGCGACGTCGGCATCGGGGTAGATCTTCATCATCGAGGAGAAACCGGGCACGCTCCCGCTGTGGGCGTACTCGAGCCCGCGGAACTCCTCGAACTGGATGAAGGCTCGGCCGCCGCCGGGCATGCCGGGGTGGAATCGATAGTTGTCGAAGTTGGTGAGGTCCGCAAAGGCGCGCGGGCTCAGAATGGTCTTGCCGTCGAGGGTGCCGCCGTTCAGGAACATCCTCATATAGCGCGCCATGTCGGCGCCGGTCACGGCCACGCCGCCGGCACCTCTCAATCCGTCGCGGTAGAGCCAGTACTCGCATTCGTGCACCGCGCCGGGTCCCTGCACGGTGTAGCAGCGCGCGAGCCGCGCCTTGCCGTCCGCCGGCCGGCCGTGAACCGCGTTCGTCATTCCGACCGGATCGAAGAGCCGCTCGCGATAGAGCTCTGGAATCGGCTTGCCGGTGACATCGCGGAGCACGAGGCCGATCACTCCGAAGCCCTGGTTGTCGTAGGCGACCGCATAACCCGGTGCGACGAGGGGCCGGAGCCGGCGGTCGAGCTCGGCGCGGGTCATGGCCGGGTCGGCGTCGAACGGGACGAGGAGGCCGCTGATATCGTCGTCGAACCCGCCCCGATGGCCGAGGAGCATCCGGAGGGTGACTTTACTGCCGTGGACCTGGGCCGACTTGAGATAGTGGTTGATGTCCTCGTCGAGGTCGAGCACTCCCTCATCGACCAACTGGTTGGTGATGACCGCAGTCATGGTCTTGCCGAGCGAGGCGGTCTGGAAGAGGGTCGCGTCGGCATTGAAGGGCGTCCGGTTCGCAACGTCCGACACGCCGTAGCCCTTGTTGAGCACGATGCCGCTCCGCTGAACCACGACGACGACCGCACCCGGGCTGCCGAAGGTCGCGAGCGCGGGCTTGACGACGCTGTCGACCCACTGCTCGACCACCCGGGGATCGAGGACAACGCCATGGATCGTGGGCACGGTGTCGCCGCGCTGTCCGGCCACCGTCAGAACCGCAGCGAGACGGGCCGCCAGGACTGGAAGGAGCATCGGTCGTTGTCCCGAGGAGCGAGGAAGGCGGATATTAGGGTGGGAACGGCGGAGCGGGAACGGGGATGGGGCGGAACAGGTCGAGGACGGGGCGAATCGGGACTGACGGGGGACGGGGACGAGCGGCTCTCTCGATCCAATCGGCTCGGTTGAATACGCGAGCTCGAGGCATTGGTACCAAGCGACCGCCAACTCGTTTCCGTTTGTAGGGTAGATCGCTCCAGCGCGCGCGCCCGGTTCGAAAGCTGTGACGGACCGCGCACCGGCGCGGATGAAGGATCGGACGGGGGGGACGTATCTTGGGTACGGCAGCTACACCTTGGTTTACCCGATTCCTCGATCCGACGTTTGTCTTAGGAGCAGCCGACGCTCTCCATTGAGGATCCGACCATGAGCAAGCTCATCATAACGGTGGCCCCGATCGGCTCGTTCGCCACCAAGGCCGACACGCCGCATCTCCCGGTCACGCCCGACGAGGTCATCGAGAACGGGATTCAATGCTGGGAGGCCGGCGCGAGCATCCTCCACTATCACGCCCGCGACAAGGATCAGAAGCCGTCGCTCGACTATGGCTTCTTCGCGCGGGTGCTCGAGGGCCTGCGCAAGCACACCAAGTTGATCGTCCAGATCTCGACGGGATTCCGCTTCCCGCACGACCGGGAAGACCGGATTCGCGCGGCCGACCTCCGGCCGGACATGATGAGCCTCAACGTGGGCTCGGTGAATCTGGCGCGGGGTCCCTACATCAACGATCCGAAAGACGTGGAGTACTACGCCGGCAAGATGATCGAGTACGGCGTCAAACCCGAGATCGAGTGCTTCGACGTCAGTCACATTCACGCGGGGATCGATCTCGCGAAGCGCGGCTTGATCAAGGACCCGCCGTACTTCGACTTCGTCCTGGGCGTGAAGAACGCGCTTCCCTACTCGCCCGCGCACCTGATTCACATGATCGGAACGTTGCCGCCGGGCGCGCTGTGGAGCGTGATCGGCGTCGGCAAGGCACAGCTCCCGGCTTCGACGCTCGGGATCATTCTGGGCGGGAATTCGCGGGTCGGGCTCGAGGACAACATCTTTTACTCGTACAAAGTGCTCGCCACCAACCGGCAGCTGGTCGAACGAGTGGTTCGCCTGGCGAACGAGCTGCAGCGTGAGGTGGCCACGCCTGACGAGGCCCGCCAGATGCTCTCCATCACGAACTCCTGACGCCCATGACCTCGACCGCGACCCCGGCCGCGCTGGACCGCGACACGCTGGCAAGCCTGCTCGAGCTGATCCGGCGATTCGTCCGGGAGCGGCTCATTCCCGCCGAGGAACGGGTGGACCGGGAGGACGCGATCCCGGCCGAGCTGATCGCCGAGATGAAGGCGCTCGGTCTCTTCGGGCTCACGATTCCGCCGGAATACGGAGGCCTCGGGCTCAACGCGGAAGAGACGGTGCTCGCGTTCTTCGAGCTGTGCCGCGCCGCCCCGGCGTTTCGGTCAGTGGTCGGGATCAACAACGGGTTAGGCTCGTGGAGCATTCTCCTGGACGGGACCGACGAGCAACGAAGCCGGTACGTCCGGCGGCTCGCGTCCGGAGATCTGCTCTCCTCGTTCTGCCTGACCGAGCCCGATGCCGGCTCGGACGCGGCCGCGCTGCGGACCACGGCGCGGCGGGACGGGGCCGAGTGGGTCCTCAACGGCACCAAGCGATTCATCACCAACGCGCCGGAAGCCGGAATCTTCATCGTGATGGCGCGGACCAACCCCGCCGACTCAGGTCCGGGCGGGATCTCGGCTTTCGTGGTCGAAGCGCCCCGAGCGGGGCTGTCGATCGCGCGGCCGGACCGGAAGATGGGTCAGCGGGGCGCTCATCTCGCCGACGTCTCGTTCGAGGATTGCCGGATCCCGGCCTCCGCGCTCCTCGGCCGGGAAGGCCACGGGTTCAAGATCGCGATGAAGGCGTTGGACCGGGGCCGGCTCCACATCGCCGCGATGTGTGTCGCCATCGCGGAGCGCCTGATCGACGAGGGGTTGACCTACGCGTTAGGTCGGCCGCAATTCGGGAAGCCGATCGCCGAGCATCAACTGGTCCAGGCGATGCTGGCGGACAGCAAAGCCGAGGCGTACGCCGCGCGCTGCATGGTGCTGGACACGGCCCGCCGACTGGACGGCGGACAGCGGGTCTCGACCGAGGCCTCGTGCTGCAAGATGTTCGCGTCGGAGATGGCGGGCCGAGTCGCGGATCGGACCGTGCAGATCCACGGCGGCGCGGGTTACATCTCGGAATGTGCCGCCGAGCGGCTCTACCGGGACGTGCGGGTATTTCGCCTTTATGAGGGAACAACCCAGATCCAGCAGCTGATCATCGCCCGCGACATGATCCGGGCCCGGCGCGCCGAATGACGACCCGGTCAGTTGCCCTGTGGTGCGTGCTCGCCCTCGTTGCGTCAGGCTCAGGAACGGCTCAGACGGCCGGATGGACCGCGGCGACAACGCTCCGGATCAAGCAGGTCGGCGGAGCGGACGTCTCGCCGGACGGGGCTCGGGTCGTCTTTCAGGTCGGCACGCCGATCGTCGAGGGCGAGCGAAGCGAGGTGGTGCAACAAGTCTTTCTCGCACGAGCCGACGGGAGCGGAGCCGCGACCCAGCTCACCACCGGCGATCGGTCCTCGTTTGCGCCGGCCTGGTCGCCGGACGGCTCGGCGGTCGGATTCCTCTCCGCGCGGTCGGGCCGCGTCAATCTCTGGCGAATGCAGCCCGACGGGAGCGGCGCCGAGCAGCTCACCGACGTTGCGGGCCGGATCACGCTGTTCAAGTGGTCGCCGGACGGAACCCAGATCGCCTTCATGATGGTGGATCCCGAGACGGACGCGGAGCAGCTCGCTCGCCGCGAACGGCGGGATTGGCGGGTGATCGGCGAGCGAGTACAGATGAGCCGGCTCCACGTGATCGCGCTCGCAGGAGGCGGCGGGCCACGAAAGCCGCGCGCCCTCACGCCTGCCACGTTCAACGTGGGCTTCACGATGATCCAGTCGATCATCAGCTACACCTTCGACTGGTCGCCCGACTCGAAGACGATCGCGTTCACTCATTCGCCTTCGCCGGTCGTCAACGACTGGTCTCGGAACGATCTCTCCCTCGTGGATGTGGCGACCGGTAGCGTCCGGCCGCTGGTGGCGACGGGAGCGGCCGAGTATGCCGTCTCCTACTCGCCCGACGGCAGGTGGGTGGCGTATCTGTCGAGCGACGACCCGCCCACGTGGGGCTTCACCTATCGGGTCCGGCTGGTTCCCGCGGGTGGAGGCCCCAGCCGAGCGCTGGCGGATACATACGACAGCAAGCCCGCGCTGATCGGCTGGCTCGACAACGACAGGATCCTGGTGCACGAGCCGCGCGGGACGGGGAACCGGCTCTACGTGCTGCCGGCGGCCGGCGGGCCGGCGATCGACTTCTCCGGCCCGGGCCTAACGCCCGGCTATCCGGTCATCAGCCGGTCCAGACGCCACCTGGCGGTCGTGCTGCAAGGGACCGACCGTCCAGCGGAGGTGTACCAGAGCGGAACCGGCCGGTACGAGCCGGTCCAGGTGAGCCGAGTGCAGAGCGCGGATCTCCCGCCGGTGCCACGGACGGAAGTGGTCGCCTGGCGGTCGACCGACGGGACTCCGGTCGAGGGGCTCCTGACTTATCCCATCGGCTTCCGCCCGGGCACGGCGGCCCCGCTCCTGGTCGGGCTTCATGGAGGCCCCACGGGGACGATCACCCAGAATTACACCGGCCAATCGGAGATCTACAACGTCGCGGTGTTCGCGGCGCAAGGCTTCGCGGTGCTGCGGGTTAACTTTCGGGGCAGCTCGGGCTACGGGCGGGCGTTCCGATACGCCAACTACCGGGACTGGGGCGGCGGCGACGTGCAGGACGTCCTGACCGGCGTGGACGACCTGGTTCGGCGCGGGATCGCCGACCCGGACCGGCTGGGCGTGATGGGCTGGAGCTACGGCGGCTACCTGACGGCCTCGATCATCACCCAGAGCAACCGGTTCAAAGCCGCGTCGGTCGGCGCCGGCTGGACCGATCTGGTCTCGTTCGCTGCGACGACGGACATGCGGGACTTCGTGGGGGACTATCTGGGCGACTACGGGAGCGCGCCGGCGCTGTGGCACGACCGCTCCCCGATCTTCAAAGTTGGGAACATCTCGGCGGCCACGCTGATCGAGGCCGGCGAGGCGGACATCCGAGTGCCGATCTCGCAGGGATACGAGCTCTACGCGGCGCTCACTAAGCTCGGCCGGCCGGTCCGGATGGTCGTCTATCCGAGGCAGGGTCACGTCGTAGGCGAGCCGAAGCTCCAACTGCACGTCGTCGAAGACAATCTCGAGTGGTTCACCCGTTGGCTCAGGAAGACTCCATGAAACGCCGCCAATTCGTCGCCGCTTCCGTCGCGGCCATTCCGCTCGCGCGTGCCTATGGCCGTTGGCCGCGGACTCCGTGGCCCGGCTACGCCGGCGCCACTGTCATCGACTGCCTGGCAAGCCCGGGCCCCTTCAACGTGCCTAACAGCACCGGGGCGCCGCTCACCGACGAGATGATCGCGAACGTCAAGGCTTCCGGGATCACCGCCGTCAACGTGACCCTGAGCGGCGGAGGACCCGGCCACGTGAGCTTCGACGACACCGTCGCCAAGATCGGTTACTGGGAGCGAGAGCTGGCGGCCCATCCGGACACGTTCCTCAAGGTGCGGACCGTGGCGGATATCGCCGAGGCCAAACGGCTCGGAAAGCTCGGGCTGATCTATGGCTTTCAGGACGCCGTCATGCTCGAGGGCGACGCCGGCCGGCTCGCGCTCTTCCACCGCTACGGGGTCAAGATCATCCAGCTGACCTACAACGTCCGAAACCTGTTAGGCGACGGCTGTCTCGAGCCCGGCGATGCCGGCCTCTCGCGCCACGGCCGGGACGTGGTCGCCCGAATGAACGAGCTCGGCCAGTTGGTGGATCTCAGCCATTGCGGGACCCACACCACGAACGACGGGATCGACGCGTCGGCCAAACCGGTCGGGATCACTCACAGCGGGTGTAAGGCGGTGTTCGACCACCCCCGGAGCAAGAGCGACGCGACGCTCAAGAAGATGGCGGACAAGGGCGGCGTCGTGGGGATCTATCTGATGCCGTTCATCAACGCCGCCGGGCAGCCCACCGCGGCCGACCTCGTCAAGCAGATCGAGCACGCGGTCCAGGTCGTCGGCGAGGATCATGTGGGGATCGGGAGCGATCTCTCGATCACGCCGCACAAGGTCACGCCCGAGTA
>JBDTOH010000216.1:0-9024 GCA_039933355.1 Gemmatimonadota bacterium
AGTCGTTTGCCCGACGCATCGAGTCGTTTGCCCGACGCATCGAGTCGTTTGCCCGGCGCATTGAGTCGATCGCCGGCCGCATCGGGCGCCCCGCCGATCCCCATGCTCGATCCCGGCCCCACTCACCCGGTCGACCCGCTTCACCACCGATCGGATCGGCCTTGGGTGCCGCGCGAATCGTGCGATCGACGAGCACACGCGAGTGATCGGCAGCTGCAGCGCTGCTGCCGAGCCCAAGAAAAGTGTCCACGAGTTGACCCGGTTTCTCATCCGAACACAAAACCGTCCTCTCCTGAGGACGGTCCCCCTCTCGGCCCGCAATGCCATCAGCGCCGCTCCGGGCCCGATCCGCTCGCCGCGCCACGCCGGCCAACTGTTGCAATAGAAGGAGATACCGCATCCCCCGGCGCGTTGGACCGCGCGATTATTGGACCGCTCGTCCGTCGTGGCCCGGAAATAGCAACGTAACCCGGACGTCGGTCCAATTGGTGGGTTCACGGACCGATTCGCTCACTCGTTGGACCACCGGCACAGCGCCCCAGCCGCTGTACCAAGCGACTCCCGAAAGGAGCCTGAGTATGAATGCGTTGGTACGGAGGAAGCTCGAGACCGCAGACAATGTCCTGGAGTTCTGTCGGGCACACGCTTCGCCCGACGCGAGCTACACGGTCGTGCTCGCACACTTCGAAGGGCTCGTCATCCGCGGTCACGTCCTCGCCGCCCAACAACAGGCCGGTGAGATCGAAGCAACGGCTGCCGTCAAGCTCTTCACCGGTGTGAAGCGCGAGCTGCAGAAGAAGCTGTTACCTCATTTGGTGACCGTCGGCGAAGCCGCCGCCAAGGAAAAGCCGGAGCTGGCTGGGAAATTCGCGCTTGCCCGCGGGAGGCGCGCCCACTTGGAGTTCGTGACCGCAACACAGGCGATGCAGTCCCTGGCACAGGCGGAGGCCGAAGTGCTCGGTCGCCACGGCTTGGCCGACGCATTTCTCGGGAACTTCACCGAAGCCGTCGGGCGCCTGGAGGGTGCCAGCGTCGCGGCCCGAGTTGGCCGGCGCGCGCGCGTGGGCGCCGGGGCGGACCTCCACGCCGTCACCGGCGAGATCATGAACATGATCGCGCTGTTCCACGGCCTCCACCGGTTCCTGTTCCGCGACGACGCGGAGCGCGACGCGGTGTGGGAGAGCGTCCGGAACGTGGTGGCACCGGCCCGCGCGAAAGCCGCGGAACCGCCGGTGGAAGGAGGCGCCACATCGGGTTCATGAGCCGCCGATCCGACCCCATCGCAGGCGCCTCCACAACCGGCGCGACAGGCTGCGATGCATGAGCGCCGTGGCACCGGACCCCGCCACGGCGCTCATGCGTAGGGCCCCCCCGAGCAACCCCGCGACATCCCCGCCAGTTCCGGAACGCGACCCGTCTGTTAGGTTATATCCCAGGCCTACAATCCAGCGAAACGGAGCCTGCCATGCCCGCCGATAAACCCAAAGCCGAGGTCTGGACCTGCCCCATGCACCCGGAAGTAAAGAGCGATAAACCGGGCCGGTGCCCCAAGTGCAACATGTTCCTGGTGAAAGCCGCCTAGACCGCGGCCGCCGACCGATGAATGGGCCAATAACGCAGGCGGGGCAGGGCGGGGTTACCGAGTGGACCTGCCCGATGCACCCCGAGATCGTCCGCGACCGCCCCGGCGAGTGCCCGATCTGCGGCATGGCGCTCGAGCCTCGCGTCGCCACCCTGGACGATGGCCCCAATCCCGAGCTCGCCGACATGACGAGACGGTTCTGGATCTCCACCGCGCTCGCGCTCCCGCTCCTGATCGTCGCCATGGCCGACATGCTTCCCGGCCACCTGGTCGATCGCCTGATCTCGGGATGGCCGCTCGTCGCGGTCCAGGCGGTGCTCTCCGGCCCGGTGGTCCTCTGGGGCGCCCGGCCGTTCTTTCACCGCGGCTGGCAGTCGGTTCGGACCCGCAACCTCAACATGTTCACCCTGATCTCGCTCGGCATCGGGGTCGCCTGGACCTACAGCACGGCGGTCATCCTCCTCGCGGTTACCGTTCCCAGCTCGATTCCCGATGTCGCCCGAGGCCCTGGGGGCGTTCCCCACGTCTACTTCGAGGTCGCCGCCGTCATCACCGCCCTGGTCTTGCTCGGCCAGGTGCTCGAGCTCCGAGCCCGGAGCCGCACCGGCAGCGCGATCAAAGCCCTCCTCGGCCTCGCTCCCAAGACCGCCCGCCGGATCGAAGCCGATGGCACCGAGGTGGACGTCCCGATCGATCTCGTCAGGATCGGCGATCGGGTCCGCGTCCGCCCCGGCGAACGGGTCCCCGTCGACGGCATGGTCGACGAGGGCCGCTCGTCAGTGGACGAGGCGATGATCAGCGGGGAATCGATTCCGGTGGAGAAAACGGTCGGAGACAAAGCGATCGGCGGCACCGTCAACGGAACCGGCGGCCTGGTCGTCCGGGCCGAGCGGGTTGGGGCCGACTCGGTGCTCGCGCAGATCGTGCGGATGGTCGGCGACGCCCAGCGGTCCAAGGCGCCGATCCAGCGCCTCGCGGACCAGGTCTCGGGCTGGTTCGTTCCCGCGGTCATCGCCGCGGCAGTCATCACATTCGTGGTCTGGGCGCTGGTCGGCCCCGAACCGCGGCTCACCAACGCGCTCGTGAATGCGATCGCCGTCGTCATCATCGCCTGTCCCTGCGCGCTCGGCCTCGCCACCCCCATCTCGGTCATGGTCGCGACCGGACGGGGCGCCGGTGCCGGCGTCCTATTTAAGGACGCCGCGGCGCTCGAGAAGCTCGCCCAGGTGGACACGGTCCTCGTCGATAAGACCGGCACCCTGACCGAGGGGAGACCCGTGCTCGAAGGGGTCGAAGCGCTTCCCGGCTTTGAGCCCGACGCCATCCTCCGCCTCGCGGCCGCGCTCGAGCGCGCCAGCGAGCACCCGCTCGCCCAGGCGATCGTCCAGGCAGCGGACGGGCGAGGCCTCGCCTTGCCCGCGGTCTCGGATTTCCGTTCCATCACCGGCCAGGGCGTTGTCGGGATCGTAGAAGGCCGCCGAGTCATCGTCGGCAACGCGGGCCTGCTCGAGGCAGAGCACATCGATCCGGCCGGGTTAGTAAAGCGCGCAGCCGAGCGCCGCGCGGACGGTCAGACCGTCGTGCTCGTCGGCTTGGACGGCAAGGCGGCCGGCCTCCTTGCCGTGGCGGATCCGATCAAGGCCTCCGCTCCGGAAGCGTTGCGAGCGCTCCGAGCCGAGGGCATCCGGGTGTTCATGGTCACCGGCGACAACCGAACGACGGCGGAAGCGGTCGCCAAACGCCTGGGCATCGATGGCGTCGAGGCCGATGTGCTCCCCGCTGAGAAGAGCGCAGTGGTAGAACGGCTGCAGCGGGAGGGCCGCGTCGTCGCAATGGCCGGCGACGGCGTCAACGACGCGCCCGCCCTCGCCCGCGCCGATGTGGGCGTCGCCATGGGCACCGGGACCGACGTGGCGATCGAAAGCGCCGGCATCACGCTCCTCAAAGGCGATCTCCGCGGGCTGGTCCGCGCGCGGGTGCTCTCCCGCGCCACCATGCGGAACATTCGCCAGAATCTGTTCTTTTCGTTTGTCTACAACGTGTTGGGCGTCCCGCTCGCAGCGGGCGTGTTATACCCGGTCTTTGGCTGGCTGCTCTCTCCAATGGTGGCAAGCGCGGCGATGAGCCTGAGCTCGGTCTCCGTGATCGGCAACTCGCTCCGACTCCGCGCGATCAAACTCTAACCCGTTCCCAACCCGCTACTTCCCCGCATCAAGCGCTGCCTTGAGTCCCCCTAGTACGTCGACAAGACTGCCATCCGCCCAAAAATGGATATACCGAATCGGGGGACGCTCACCGACCAGGTGACTGTGAACCGAAAATGGGGGCCACAAAGTCCTCATGGTGGCAGATCGCCCGGCAGAGCATCGCGGTCGGGTTCGGCCTTAGCGTCGTCCATGGTCGGTGCCGCGCTCGGATTGATTGCGCCGATCGCCGGCGCGTTGGTGCAAGACGCGATCGACGTCGCGGTGATCCCGAATGTGCTGCGCACGATCCGCCCGGGTCCGCTCGAACGGGGAATTCACGCCGTGGCCGCGCCGGCCGGTGCCTAACCGTCATCCCTTGTCGCTTCGCTCCTCCCCGCGTTTCGTGTCCACGCAGAGCGCAGACGCGATCCGCCTTGCGGTCTATCCCTTTCAGCGGTAACCGAGCTCGCGCAGGAACCGGCCCGGCGGGAATCCCATTGTCCGCTTGAACTCGTGCGTCAGATGGGCCTGATCTGTGAAGCCCGCTGCCGCGACGACCTCGGCGATCGGAACCCCTTTGCCCAGGAGCTGTCTCGCGCGCATCACGCGGAGCTGGACCAGGTACGACCGGGGCGAGAGGCCGGTCACTTCGCAGAAGACCCGCCGGATGTATCCGGGATGAAGCCCGAGATTCTTCGCCAAATCCTCGAGCGTCGGCCGCGCCTGCAGGTTCCGCTTGAGAAAATCTCGAGCGAGGCAAGCCAGCTGATGTCGGCGCCGAGCCGTCCCCGATTCGCTCGGCGCACCTAACGCGGACAAGAATCGCTCGAGCACTGAGGCCAAGACACCCGGCGATTCCTTAACCTCTTGGGACGAACCCGCCGCCGCCGCGAGCCGGCGAAACTGCGCGACCAGGCCCGCATCGGCCGACTCGAAGCGGGCCAAGGGCCGAGCGTGCCCGACCAGCGTCTCGACTAGTTCGACGGTGGGGTAGATCACCTGGTAGAGCGCGGGCGCAAACCCGCTCCGAGCCCGCCCGGTGTGAACCTCACCGGGGTTCATCAAAATCAACGACCCGGGATGACACACTCGGGTCGCACCGCCGCACCAGTACTCGAACCGTCCGCTGTGGACCACGCCGATCGTATAGCCCTCGTGCACATGGCGGGGGAATTCGTGACCGGACAGCGTGCACGCCAGGAAGTCGAGCCCGAGTGGAAGGTCCGTCCGGCGGACCGCGAACCCCGTGACGGGATTCGGACGTGGAAACGCTGCCGTCATTCTGAGGCCTACCCCCGATTCCCAGGCCCTAACATGCATTTCATACAAGACACCGTCCCCGCTCGGCGCCATCCTTCTCTCTATGGTCAAACTCCCGACGCACCGGCTCGGCGTTCTGGTCGCGCTGGCAGCCTGCTCATCACCTGGGCGCCCAGCACCGAGTCGGCCACGACCGGTCGCGCTCACTCATGTCACGCTGATCGACGGCAACGGCGGCCCGCCGCTCCCCGGCATGACGGTAATAGTAGCCGATGGCCGGATCAGCAGGGTGGGGAAGGACGCGAAGACCGTCGTGCCGCCGGGCGCCGACACCGTGAACGGGACCGGCAAGTTCCTGATCCCGGGCCTCTGGGACATGCACGTCCACACCAGCTGGGACCGCCACTTTACGATGCCGCTGATGGTGGCGAACGGCGTGACCGGCGTCCGCGAGATGTTCGGCAAGGACGTCCCCCTCATCCTCGAGACTCGGCGTGAGATCACGGAGGGAGAGCTGATCGGTCCGCGGATCGTGACTGCCGGTCCGATCGTGGACGGCCCCGATCCGGCCTGGCCTGGATCGTTGAGCGCGGCCACGCCAACGGAGGGACGCGCCGCGGTCGCCCGGGTTCAGGAGCAAGGCGCCGACTTCGTCAAAGTCTACTCGTCCCTGAGCCGCGAGACCTACTTTGCGATCGCTGCGGAAGCGCGCCGGCGTGAGATCCCGTTCGCCGGCCACCTGCCCGACGCGGTCAGCGTCATCGAGGCCTCCGACTCGGGCCAGCGGAGCATCGAGCACTTGATCGGGATCGAGCTCGCCGCGTCCACCGACGAGGCAAACCTCCGGTCCAGACTCACCGCCGCAACCGGCCTTTCTGCCTATCTGGCCGAAGCCGCCCGCCAACAGCCCAGACTGCTCGCAACGTTCAGCCCCGCGAAGGCGGACACCCTCTTCGGCCGGCTGCGCCGGAACCGGACCTGGCAAACCCCGACTCTGACGGTGCTGCGGGTTGGCTCGGACCCCGCCGCCCCAGCGCTGTCGGAGAACCCCAACCTGCGCTATGTCCCCTACGCACTCAGCGGGTTATGGGGAATAGTCCGCCGCATGGTGGCCGGCGACACCTCGCAGGCGCGCGCTGCCCTCCGCCGGAACGAATTCGACCGCCAGCTCGAGATCGTGGGCCGGATGTATCGTGACAGCGTCCCGCTGCTCGTGGGAACCGACGAGCCCAACCCCTACACCATTCCCGGGTTCAGCGTCCATGACGAGATGGGGCTCATGGTGAAAGCCGGGTTAACTCCGATGGCGGCACTCCAGGCAGCGACCCGCAATCCGGCGCTGTTTCTCGGCGCGCAGGACTCGCTCGGAACCATTGAGCCCGGGAAGATCGCGGAGCTGGTGCTGCTCGATGCCAACCCTCTGGAGGACATCGCGAACACCCGGCGGATCGCGGCGGTGGTGCGAGCCGGACGATTCCTGGCACGGCCTGACCTGGACCGCATTCTCGCCGACGTCGAGAGAAGCCGCTGGAGGCCTGGGGCCGCGGCGGTGATTCTCTCGGGGGCGATCGTGCACCGGATCCCCGGCGCGTCTCTCGCTGCGTTGATAGGAATACCGCTCGTGGTGGCGCTGGCGTTCTCCCTGATCCGGCGGCGGCGGCGAGCCCGACGAGTCGCGCCCAAGACCGCCGGCGCCTGACCCGAATTGTCAAGCCGCGCTGCCCGGGGCTCTGCTCCCCATCTGTCATCCCGAGGGAGGGAGGGATCTAAGCCGCGACGCTCGGGCTGTTCATGCTGGACACCCCGCCGACCTAGCGGCGTCACACCTGGTCGGTCTCCGAAGCAGCGTGCCGGTTAGGGCCGGCCACCAGGCCGCGATGCTCTCCCGCGGCTACTCGATTCTTAGGGTAGCCGCGCCGATCGCACGATCCGCGGCGCTGGAGACGACCGCCCGGACGGTGACGACTCCGAGGGCTCTCGTGAAGACCAAGCCGGTTGAGTCCACGGTCGCCAGCGCGGTATCAGAAACCGACCACTGGATCCGGGTGGGGTGTGCGACACTCGTACTCACGACCCGCGCGCGCACGGTATCATGCGCCGGAACGGCGACGTCATCGGGCAGAATCCCCACGAACGCCGGACCAGCTTGGGGTGGCATCGCCGGCTCGAGAGACCCGTCCGGCTTGTTCATGCACGCCACCAGCAATAGGCCGACAATCCATACTGACGCACGAATCGGCGTGATCACTGAGCAGCGAGACGTTAACCCTGGCCTGAAGTCCATGTCTCAGTTTAGGCTGGCGTTCGCCGTAGGCAAGGCCGAGGGCGAAAGGTGACCTGGATCACGCTCGTGGGCGGCACGCATCACTCCCGAAACAGAACACGCGCCAGCCACTCGGGCTGCCCAGGGGCATGGACTCTACCACCGCGCCTCTCGTAAACTCCAAGCTAACACGGGCCCAGAAGGGAATCGCACCCTGGTTCCCTCGGAAACGCGCACCGTCCACTTGCCGGGAAGACGCTCCCACAATAGGAACGCCGCTCGGCGACCCACGCCGGAACGTCGATATCGCCTCAGGACAAGGAACTCGGCGATTTCGAGGACGTCCGGATCGTCCTCATCCCTCGGCGAACCGCGTGTTACGAGTACAAAGCCAGGCGTCACGCTCCTCGGCGAGGATCTCGGCGGGTTAGTTCGAGCCCGACTGCTCTGCCGCGCCACCATGCGGAACATTCGCCAGAACCTGTTCTTGTCGCTTGTCTACAACGTGCTGGGCGTCCCGCTCGCAGCGGGCGTGTTATACCGGTCTTTGGCTGGCTGCTCTCTCCGATGGTGGCGAGGCGATGAGCCTGAGCTCGGTCTCCGTGATCGGAAACTCGCTCCGCCTCCGCGCGATCAGATTCTAACCGCAGTTCACGAACCCTGTCACACCGAGCGCCAGCGAGGAATCTAGACCGCAAACCTCGAGCTCCGCCGAGTAGATCCCCGTCCCCAACCCGCTACTTCCCCGCATCAAGCGCTGCCTTGAGTCCCCCGAGAACGTCGGCAAGACTGCCATCCGCCCAAAAATGGATATACCGAATCGGGGGACGCTCACCGACCAGGTGACTGTGAACCGCCGTTGCAGTAATGCCGTGGGCCGTGAGCGCACCGACGACCGGCGCCACCTTGGCCTCCAGCACTGAAAAGTCGCCGGTGGCGACCGCCCGGTCCGGTCCAACCATTTGAATGTTGACCGGGGTGCCATAGCCGAGCGCCGGAGTAACGACCCGGTGGTGGAGCATGACGCGGCCTGGAACCAGCACGAACGACAGCTGAGCCACGTCGCCTTGGGCTCGGCCGGATGCGCCGAGGGTGCGGAACACGAGGGCCGTATCGATGGTGACCGGCCGTGCCGAAGCCGCCGCAACCGGGCGAGGTGTGCCGGTGCGCGCAATGACTTGATCGAGCCGAGTGGCGAGGTCGAGCGCGTTCCCTTCACCGTGGAAGTGCACGTAGGTGATCTCGGGCGTCTCGCCGACCAGGTGATTGTGAATCGCCGTGACCGCGAACGATTGATGGCCAAGCTCGGCCAGCACAGGCTTGAGCTCGGCGCTGATCAGGACGAGGTCGCCCATCACCACCGCGCTTTTTGCGGCGCCGCTGAAGCCGGCCCAGGCTCCGAGCGCGAGCGACGGCGACACCGTGACGTCGCCGATCTGGAGCGTGATATCCCGTCTCGGCAGGTTGTAGCGATAGTATCCGCCGGTGGCGACGGCGCCTGTCTCGAGGATCCGGCCGACGGAATCCCACGGCGCCGGTACTGCGGTCTGCGCCGCTGCGCTCGAACCAGCCAGGCACCCGGCGATGAGACCGATGCATAACGATGACGCGAGCTTCATGAGGCCCTCCAAAGGATGTCAGCCCGTCACTCTGGCGAACCACGCATAGAGACCGTCGTAGATCCGGTCGGTTACGTGGAACAATTCCTCATCGTCCTGAATCACGAGGCCCAG
>JBDTOH010000217.1:0-8978 GCA_039933355.1 Gemmatimonadota bacterium
GAGGGCCCGGCAAACAGCACGCTCTACATCGTGGGCCGCCCGGAGCCGAGCCCGGGGCGCGCACCCGAGATCACCCGTCACTACGTGGGTCCGGACCACTTCAAGACCTTGGGCATTGCGGTCCTTCGGGGCCGGACCTTCACACCTAACGATCGTGCGGGGCAGCCCGGAGTCACCATCGTCAACCGGACGGCCGCGCTCAGATTCTGGCCGGGGCAGGACCCGATCGGCCAGCGGATCTGGTTCGGCGGGGGGAGCGCATGGAACAGCCGGGACTCCGCCGCGACGGTCATCGGTGTCGTGGCCGACGTGCCGTACGGGCCGCCCGACATCACGGGGCTGCTGCCCAGCTTCTACACGCCGTATCTCCAGTTCACGTATGCCGCGCGAACCGTGCTGGTGCGGACGTCGCGGGATCCGGCCGGCATCGTCGCCGATCTCAGAAAGGCGGTGGACGCCGCCGTTCCAGATCTTCCGATCTACGATGTGCGCACGATGCAGGAGCGGCTTGACGCGACGTGGTCGAAGCCCCGGTTCCGAGCAACCCTGCTGGGGGGCCTCTCGCTGCTGGCGCTGCTCTTTGCGGCGACCGGCGTGTACGGCGTGATCGGCCAGCTCGTCGCTCAGCGCACCTACGAGATGGGCGTGCGGATGGCGATCGGCGGGGAGAGCCGCCAGATCCTCGGGCTCGTCGTGGGCACCGCCGCGCGGCTCGCCGGGCTCGGCGTCGTGATTGGCCTCGCGGGCGCGATTGGGTTGGCGCGACTCATTCGCGGCTTGCTCTTCGAGACGGCGCCGTTCGATCCGGTGATCTTCGGGGCGATCGCACTCGGGCTGATCGCGGTGGCGCTGGTGGCGTCGCTGGTGCCCGCGTCACGCGCGACCCGGGTGGATCCGCTGATCGTGCTGAGGTCGGACTAGGACGGGTATTCGCGCCGGGAGTCGTTGCCGCACCCCCGCCTTGAGGCTATATAACAGGCCAGGCGGCGAACATCGGCGCGGTGGTCGCCGTCGGGTCGTGTCCACGAGCGGGACTGTCACCCACCTTGCCTTCTATCGAGGCGATCCATGCAGATCGATGGCCGGCTGATTGGCCGCCGCTTGTCCGAGCTCCGAAAACAGGGAGGCCACTCGATGGCCTCGATGGCACGTCGCTCGGGGGTGCCGCGGAGTTATCTCTACAAGTTGGAAGGCGGCCAGACGCAGAGGCCGGGCGTCCAGGTTCTCGACGCCATAGCCCAGATTCTGAATGTCCCGCTGGCAGAGTTGATCGAATCGGGTAAGCCCAAGGCCCGCAGCCGACCCAAGCGGACCCGCCGGGGGCTGCCGCCTGGGCTCGGGGAGTTCATCGATCAATGGGAAGATGACAACGATCGTACGCCGATGGCGAAAGACACCGTCCGGTCGCTCGCGGCGATTCAGTTCTCGGGCCGACGACCCAGGCGTCCCGCGGATTGGCGTTTCATCTACGACGCCATCAGTCGAAGCTTGGCGCGCTGAGCGCACCGCGGCACCAAAGGACGGGCGCGGGTGGGCGGACCTCAGCTCGTCGTGCGAAGCGCCTGAGCGCCGGGCACTGCAACCGGAACCACCCGACTCTCCCATCGTCCACCGACGGCATTTGCCGGCGAACCGGCGACTGACTCGTCGATAGACGATGGGAGGGTGGCGCTGCTTACTTGACCGCCTTCATCGCGGCGTTGACGTGCTTCTTGGCGCTGGCGATGTCCTTGAGCGCCAGGGCCGCGTGCCCGCCGGTATCGGGGGTGTGCAGCTTGAGGTGCATTTCCGCCGCGTCGAGCCCGTCCATCCCGGCTTTGAGGTGGCCCTGCTGTGCCATCGCATAGCCTGTCGCAAATCCGCCTCCGAGCAGCGTGACCGTCAGTCCTGCGCGAACGAGCGTCTTTCGCATGGGATTGTCCTCCGGTGAATGGGGTTCGCTTGATTTCAACTGGTACCGCGACCGGTGTGAATATACCGCGTTGGGGAGGTGTGTAATCAAGGGATCAGCGCAGCTCGCGGAGGGTCGCGATCACCTGATCGATATCGGTTTCGGTATTGTAGACGTGGGGCGAGAACCGAACTCCGTCCCGCCGTGCCGATACTACGATGCCGGCCCGGCCCAGATGCGCGACCACGGCGCGCGGCTCCCGGCCGGGAAACCGGGCGCTCACGATCGGGCTCTTGGCGTTAGGCAGGCGCGGCGACACGATCGACGCGCCGAGCTCAAAGAGCCCGGCCGCAAGCCGGTCCGCGAGCGCCATCCCGTGCGCGAACACCCGACTCCATCCGAGGCTTCCAAGATATTCGATCGAGCGACCGAGCCCGACCGTCGCGCCGTATGCCATGGTCGACGATTCGAACCGGCGTCCGCGGGGCGCGGCATCAACGCAACCGACGCGGCATTGAGATAGGTGCACTTCGCCGCCGCGGGGAAGTCGGCGCGGTTCACCAAGGTCATGGCTCGCTCAAGGCCGCGGTGACGAGGCTCATGAACTCGTTGATGCGGGCGAGATCGAACCACCGGATCACCGCCACCAGATCGTGCTCCGGGTCCATCCAGATCACGTTGCCGCCGGCGCCTAACGCGAAGAAGCTCTTGGCGCCTGCCCCCGCATACTGCTTCCGGTCGGTATTGAGCCACCACATGTAGCCGTAGTTGCGCCGGATCGGCGTCGGAGTCGTGGCCATGTCGATCCACTTCTCCGACAGGAGCTGCTTGCCGTTCCAGTTGCCGCGCCGGAGGATGAAGAGGCCCATCCGAGCGTGGTCCCGCGTGCCGGCCCAGAAGCCGCCGCCCCAATGGCCCCCACCGCTCACCGACTCGATCTGCTTTCCATCGATTGTGACGGTCGAGTTCCGGTAGCCGTGCCATTCCCAGGTGTCGCTCATGCCGATCGGCTTGGCGATCGCCTCGCGGAACACCTCGGAGAGCGGGCGGCGAAAGAGCCGAAGCAGGGAGAGCGATACCCGGTTCACTCGGACGTCGTTGTACTCCCACAGTGTGCCGGGTTCCTGGAGCGCGCGGTCGTACCCGAGCCGCCGATCGGCGACGTCCGGCTTGTCCCAGAGCGTGCCCTCCCACTCGCTCGTCTGGTTGAAATGCATGTGCCACGTGATCTTGGCGTTATGGGGGCTGTCGAAGCCTCCATCCTTGATCAGCTCGCCCTCCGGTGCGTTGACGTCCTTGATCAGACCTCGATCGAACGCGAGGCCCGCGACCGTCGACAGATAGCTCTTGGCCACGCTGAACGTCATGTCGACCTGCTTCGTATCGCCCCATTCGGCCACGATGTAGCCGTGCCGGATGATGATCCCGTTCGTCTGGGCTCGCGGTTTGACCGAGCCGAGAATGTCGGGATAGGGTTCTTTCGCGGTTTGGATCTTGAGCTGCTCGGCGAGATCGGTGGGCCACTTGTTGTCGCTCTCCCGCGCATACGCGACCGCAGCAGCGAGCCGGGCGGAGTCCATGCCGACTTGGGCCGGAGAGCGGGTGGCCCACGAGCCGGTGGGCGGGACGTATGGCCGCTGTTGCGCTCCGCTGCCGGCCGGACCAAGGCCGGCCAAGCCGATGACGATCGCGAGAAAGCCGCGACGATTGGCCATGCGATAGCTCCGATGGATGTGATTTCTCAATCTAACGTCCGCGCGACTCTGGCGAATCCCGCCGCCGTATCGTTGATTACGTGCCGACCCCCGAAATCGAGGCTGCCGGATGCAAAGACGCGAGTGGGTACAAGGCGCAGTGCTCGCCGGCGCGGCCGGGCTCAGCCGGCGCCTGCCGACGATTCGGGTCGCCGACCAAGCCGCGCCCGAGCCGGCCCAGAACGACGGGATCGTGGTCGAAGGACTGGTGGCCGGTTATCTCCGCGACTCTCATCTCAAAGGTGCCAAGGCGGGTGGTGTGGATGTCTGGGTTGGGGGCGGTCCCGGGGATATCGCGGGCTATTCGGGCGCGCTCAACTTCTTCGATCGCCACAAGGGCGAGATCGTTCTGGCGAAGTCGGTCGCGGACATCCGGAGGGCGAAGGCGGACAAGAAGATCGCCAACGTCTTCAACTGGCAATCCGCCGGTGCGCTCGGCGACGACTTCAACGGGACGATGGGCGGTACCGGTACCTCGCTCCGGGCCTGGTATGAGATCGGCCTCCGCATCGTCGGGCTGTGCTACAACGTCACCAACGTATTCGGCGGCGGTTGCCTGGAGCCGCAGGTTCCGTTGACTCGGGCGGGCCGGCGCCTGGTGGATGAGATCCATGCGCTCAACATCCTGCTCGACGTCGGCGGGCACACGGGAGAGCAAACCAGCCTCGACGCCATTGCAGCGAGCCGCGGTGTGCCGGTGGTCTGTACCCATACGAACGTGGCGTCGATCGCCGACAATCCCCGGTGCATCAGCGATCGCTTGATCGACGCTATCGCCGGGACCGGCGGCGTCGTGGGACTCACCGCGGTCAACGATTTCCACGTGCGCAATCGGAAAGACGCGGCGGTGCCCCATAGCCCGCGGGTTACAGTCGAAGCGTATCTGGACCAGTTCGAGTACATCAAGAAACGGGTCGGCGTCGATCACGTGGGGATGGGCCCGGATTTCGTCGATGGAATGCCGCTCAACTACGATGCCGTCAATCGGGAAGTGATCAGCCGCGACATGATCAGCGACGGCGAGTGGTTCTACGTGAAGGGCTTCGAAGGCCCGGCCGAGGTGCCGAACGTGATCCAGGGTCTCAAGCGGCGGGGCTGGTCGGCGGAGGATGTGGACAAAGCAATGGGCGCCAACTGGCTCCGAGTCTACCAAAAAGCCTGGGGTGCTTAACCAGTTACCGACTCCCGATTCCTTAGCCCTTCCCGGTCACCCGTCTCACCAGCTTCACCAACGGATCGAACGCGCTGTCCACCACCCGCTCCTTGAGCGGGATGATGGCGTTATCCGTGATCTTGATTCCCTCAGGACAGACCGCCGTACAGCACTTGGTGATGTTGCAGTACCCGATCCCGTGCGCCTTCCGGAGCTCCTCCGTCCGATCCACCGTATCGAGCGGGTGCATGTCGAGCGCGGCGACGTAGGTGAGGTAGCGCGGGCCGATGAACTCCTCGTGCAGGTGATGATCGCGCAGCACGTGGCAGACATCCTGACAGAGGAAGCACTCGATGCACTTGCGGAACTCCTGCACCCGGTCGACGTCTTCCTGCTGCATCCGCCACGTTCCATCGGGTGCATCGGGCGGACGCGGGGTGAACTTCTTGATCTTCATCTTAGCGCGGAAGTTCCAGCTCACGTCAGCGACGAGGTCCTTCACGTGAGGAAACGCGCGGATCGGCTCGACGGTGACCGGCTTCGTGAGATCGAGCGTGTTGAGCCGCGTCATACACATGAGCTTGGGCGCCCCGTTGATCTCGGCGGAGCAGGAGCCGCACTTTCCCGCCTTGCAGTTCCATCGGACGGCGAGGTCGCCCGCGGCCTCGGCCTGGATCTGGTGAATGGCGTCGAGCACGACCATGCCCTCGGAGACTTCGGTGCTGAAGCTCTCGAGCTTGCCGTTCGCTTTTTCGCCGCGCCAGACCTGGAAAGTCGCTTGGGCCATTCTATTTCAGCTCCTCCACGAGCTTCTTGAGCTCATCCCTGATCGGCGGGATCGGTTCCTGCCGAAGCCGTGCCGCTCCCGTCGCGTCTTTCTCGACCACGAAATTGAAGGTCGCGAACTCGGGCTTCTTCTCCGGGTAATCGTCGCGGAAGTGCCCGCCACGGCTTTCCTTGCGCGCGATCGCGCATTGCACGATCGCCTCGGAGACGGCCAGCAGGTTCTTGAGATCGAGCGCGGTGTGCCAGCCGGGATTGTACTCGCGGTTGCCCGGTACGCCGACGTTGGCTGCCCGGGCCTTGAGCTTTTGGAGCCCCTCGGCGGCCCGGACCATCTCCGCTTCACGCCTAACGATACCGACCAGGTCCTGCATCATCGCCTGGAGGTCGTGCTGGACGGCGTACGGGTTCTCGCCGGTGGCGCGGCCGAACGGCTCGAGCGCCTCACGGGCTGCTTGCTCCACCTCGCCCGCGTCGGGAGCGATTGCCGGGTTTGCCTTGGCGAACGCGGCGGCGTATTCGCCGGCCCGCTTGCCGAACACCAGCAGGTCGGAGAGCGAGTTGCCGCCTAACCGGTTCGCACCGTGGAGTCCGGCCGCCGCCTCGCCCGCCGCGAACAAGCCCGGTACGGTGCTCATCTGGGTGTCGCCGTCGACGCGGATCCCGCCCATGATGTAGTGGGTCGTCGGACCGACTTCCATCGGCGTAGTGGTGATGTCGATATCCGCCAGCTGCTTGAACTGATGGTACATGCTCGGCAGCTTCTTTTTGATGTGCTCCGCCGAGTTCGACATCTTCTCTTTGATCCATGCGATGTCGAGGAAGACGCCGCCGTGCGGGCTGCCGCGGCCTTCCCGGACCTCTTTCACGATGGCGCGCGCGACGTGATCGCGGGTGAGCAGCTCGGGCGGGCGGCGAGCCTCTTTGTCGCCCAGCACGTAACGCCAGCCCTCTTCCGGCGTGTCGGCGGTCTGCGCCTTGTAGTTGGCGGGAATGTCGTCGAACATGAACCGCTTGCCCTGGTTGTTCACCAGGATGCCACCCTCGCCGCGGACGCCCTCGGTCACCAGAATCCCGCGGACGCTGGGCGGCCAGACCATGCCGGTCGGGTGGAACTGGACGAACTCCATGTCCTGAAGCGCGGCACCGGCGTCGACGGCGAGCGCCTGCCCGTCGCCGGTGTACTCCCAGCTGTTGCTGGTGATTTTGAAGGCTCGCCCAACCCCGCCCGTCGCGATCACGATCGCCTTGGCCCGGAAGAGCCGGAACCGGCCCCGCTCCCGGTCGTAGCCTAACGCTCCCACCACCCGGCCGCCCTGCTTGAAGAGGGTGAGGATCGTCACCTCCATGTGGACGTCGATCCCTTGGTGGATCCCGTGGTCCTGGAGCGTGCGAATCATCTCGAGCCCGGTTCGGTCGCCCACGTGAGCGAGCCGGGGATACCGATGGCCGCCGAAATTCCGCTGGAGGATCTTCCCGTCGGCGGTGCGGTCGAACAGCGCCCCCCACGCCTCGAGCTCGCGGACCCGGTCCGGCGCCTCTTTCGCGTGGAGCTCCGCCATCCGCCAGTTATTGAGGTACTGGCCGCCCCGGAGCGTGTCGGTGAAATGAACCTTCCAGTTGTCGCGGTCGTCGACGTTGGCGAGCGCGGCCGCGACACCGCCTTCGGCCATCACGGTGTGGGCTTTGCCCAGGAGCGACTTGCAGACCAGGCCTACGGACGTCCCGGCCGCCGCCGCTCCGATGGCAGCGCGGAGCCCCGCGCCGCCGGCGCCGATGACGAGCACATCGTGATCGTGCGTCTGGTATTCCGCCATCAGATGATCCTCGGATCATGCCAGACGCCCATCGAGCAGAGGCGGACGTACACGTCGGTGAACGCGACCATGAACAAGCTCGTCCAGGCCCATCGACCGTGAACTCCGTTGAGGCAGGTCGCGCACCGGTACGGAGTCTTGAACATGGGCTGCTTCGAAAATTGGTCGCGGAAACCGCCCACAATGTGGCGGAGCGAGTGGCACCCGAGCGTGTAGCCCCCCAAGCAGACGACATTCGCGGCGAGCACCAGGGTACCCAGTCCGACCCCGAACGACTTCGTGCCGGTCACCGGGTCGGTCCACCAGAGCGCCTTCCACACGTCGTGGGACAGAAAGACCAGGAAGATGAGCGCGAAATACATGAAGTAGCGGTGGACATTCTGGAGGATGAGCGGAAAGAACCGCTCGCCCAGGTACTTCTTTCGGGGCTCGCCGACGGTGCACGCCGGCGGGTCGGACCAGAACGCTTTGTAGTACGAGCCGCGATAGTAGTAACAGGTGAATCGAAAGAGGGCGGGAAACGGTAGAATGATCAGGGCCGGCGAAAAGGGGACCCAGCCCGGCCACCAGAGCGGCTTGGGCCCGAACCACGCATGAGGCGAGTCCCCCCAGATCTCCGGTGAATAAAACGGCGACAGGTAGGGTCCGAATGTATAGTGGGCGTTCTGGAAGGCTGCCCAGGTCGCGTACACCAAGAACGACGACAGGATGACAAAGATGACGAGCGGCTGAATCCACCAGGTGTCGCGTCGCATCGTCTGGCCCCACCGGCGGCGGGTCAGCGGGACGGTCGCTTGCGTCATGCGTTGGAGCCCTCTGCTACGAGGATCGGGGTGCTGAAAAACCGGGTCAAGAAGACCGGGTGGACGATAAATGCTAAGGGGGTCCAGGGGAAGGTGCGCCCTACAATCCCACGCGCACCGCCGAGCGTTCGAATCGGGCCTTCCCGTACAGGTTCCGGAGTTCCGGATCCCCCCGCAGAAAACGGTCTCGCACGTCTGCGTACGGCGATCATTTCGCGCCGCCGCGGGATCCAACCTCCCCGACCCAAATGTGGCTCTCCCGGTCGCCGATGGTGAAGTAGAAGCGATCGTGGAACACCCGGAATCCGTATCGATGCCACGGGCGCGTGGGATCGTCGAATCGCACGGCGAGCCGTGGCCTGCCACCGCTCATTGGAACGGCAAAGATGCTCGTACTGACGGAGTCCACGCCCAGGTAGTACACTGTCAGGCCATCCGACGACCATTGGGGAAACTGCGCCAAGTCGGGGATCAGCCCGTTGTCCACCAGCGTTCGCAGTGAATCTCCGCGCGGGCCTAGGAGGAGCAGCCGTCCCGAGAGCTCGGCGCAGGCCGCGACAGTTCCATCGGGAGACCACGTGGGCAAGCATGCCGGCTTCCGCCACCGGGCCGGGCTGCTCCACGTGCCCTCCGCTGTCCGCCGGAAGATCCGCGTCTCGGCGCCGGGTGCGCCGTAGTTGGACAACGCGAGCAGGCCCCGCCCGTCCGGAGTCCAGGCCAGGTTGCGATCATCGTCGTCCGTCCGCGCCACGAGCCGCCCGGCGCCGCCCGCGCCGG